>JACDAY010000075.1 GCA_013695195.1 Blastocatellia bacterium
ACAAGGGCTTGATCCTAGCAACGGATGACGGCGGCGAAACCTGGAAGGTACAGGCTTCGGGAACCGACAAGGCTCTTTATAATGTCGATTTTCGTGACGGCAAGGAGGGATACGCAGTCGGCGGAAAGGGAACGATCCTGCGTACGGAGAATGGCGGCGAATTATGGGAAAAGGTGGCGACCAACTTTCCCTCCGCGCTAATGCGTGTCGATTTCGCCGACGATAGAAACGGCTGGATCGTCGGCCACGGCGGCTCGATACTTCGCTCTTCCGATAAAGGCAAAACCTGGCAGCGGCAGGAAATTGCGGCAAAAGGCAATCTATACGGTCTTTATATGATGAAAAAGTACGGCTGGGCAGTCGGAGCCGGCGGTCTCATCATACAATATCAAAAATAAAACTCACGATTTTTGCAAAAAGTGCAATTTTTAATTAACACTTTTGTAAAGTTATGATATTGTACATCATTATTTCTACTCACTAATCCGGTTATCATCAGAATTTGTTATATCTACAATTTGTTTTTGGAGGAGTAAAAATGGCCAAAAAACCGTTTGTAATCGCAGTAGTTCTTGTTGCTTTACTGTTTTCCTTTGACCTTATCGTATCTGCCCAAGGGACTACGTCCCGCGTGACCGGAACGGTAACAGACACTTCCGGAAGTGTTATAGCCGGGGCCACCGTAACACTAGTCAACGAAGCCACCGGTGCTTCATTGACAACTGAAACTTCCGATTCAGGAGGATACAATTTTGATTTACTATTGCCGGGAACCTATACCGTGACTGTTGAGAAGGCCGGATTCAAGAAATTTGTGAGCACGAGTAATTGGGCTCTGGTCAACCAACCAGCGACCGTGAACGCGTCACTTCAGGTTGGCGCAATAGAGGAGGTCGTAACCGTCGAGGGAGCCGCCGAGCAGGTCCAAACCTCAAGTTCAGGCAATGTAGGGACAACCATAGACCAGAGGGTCCTGGAAGCGGCACCCATAATTGGTTTGCGTGGGCGTAATCCTCTCGATTTGCTGAACAATGTGCCGGGTGTCGTCAGCGGTGCGAACACCGGTGGCGGCGTTCATGTCCACGGTTCGCGCGACCGGGCTTTTAATTTTACACTCGATGGTATCGACATTAACGAATCCACCACAGGGGGCTCAAATTTTACCCCTATTAGGCCTAACCCGGATTCAATCCAGGAATTTCAGATTGTAACCAGCAATGCTACGGCTGAATTAGGACGCAGCAGCGGAGCACAGGTGACGCTTGTGACGCGATCCGGCACGAACCGCTTCTCGGGGAATTTGTTCGAGTATTATCAAACGCCTGACTTTAACGCCAACGAATTCCAAAGCAATTTGGATGGTATCGGAAGAAGGCAGTTTGTTCAGCATATTTATGGCGGCAGCTTTGGCGGGCCGATTGTTTCTCCCGGTTTCGGAGAGGGAACGCCATTGGTTCGAGTTTTAAAAGATAAGGCGTTCTTTTTTGTAAATATACAAAAATTAAGCGCAATTGAAACTCGACGGGGCGGTGGAACAGTTTACACGGAATCAGCTCGCAACGGTATTTTCCGTTATGTCGTTGGCGGTGCGGTCAATCCGGCAACAAGCCGGTTCGTTCCGGGAAGGAATGGTAACGCGGGGTCAACAGTGAGCGCCACGACCAACCCTCTCGGAGCTTCCATTAACGCAGACGGAACTCCGCGCTATCCCGCGTGCAATGGCAACCCACCGACAAATATTCCTTGTATTCAGTCATATAATGTAATTACTAATTCCGTGATCGCAAACCCTCAGTACACACCCGACCCTTTGGTAACAGGGGTCTTTCGCTCGTACCCGCTTCCTAACAATTTCTTTTCGGGAGACGGCCTGAACACGGCCGGTTTTGTTTACAACGCACCCCAAACAGAGAAACAGTGGGATTTCGTTTCGCGTTTCGATTTCAAAATCAATGACAATAACCAATTGTATGCCCGTTATGCACAGGGGCAGCAAGACACAATAAACGACGACGTGAATGGCGGGCTTCCCCGGTTCCCCGGATTCCCCGGTCTTGTGGATACACTGAGAACACCGAAGAATCTCGCTATCAATTACAGGTGGTCGCCTACAGCCCGGATTACAAATGAGTTTATATTCGGATACAGCACATTTGGCTTTAGTTTTGCGACCCCTGAACCGCGTGCCGATGTTCCGTTCGTTCTCAATACGATCTCGGACGCATTCATTAACTTCAACTACAATGCGAGAAAGGCTCGTACATTTCAGTTTGTCGATAACCTGACATTCGACCTTTCACCGCATACCATCAAGACCGGGATAAATTTCCGCTTCGGACGCCAGTTCGATGACCGGTCGAGCGCCGGCGGACAGATCGAGCCGCAGGTTTTTTTTGGAGCGACATCCAGTTTATTCGACGGATTTAATGTTCCGGCTGACGCATCCGCCGGATCAGCCGCGAATCCTGGTGGGGCCTTCGGTATTAATTCACTCGACAGCGCTGTTCTTAAAGCCACGATCAATAATTTCATCGGCCGCATTGGAAGTTTCAGCCAGGGATTTGTGGTTGACCCCAGCAATCCCAGCCAATTTGCGCCCGCGGGCACGCGTTGGAACTGGCGAGCATACTATCCGGAATATGATTTTTATATTCAGGACACTTGGCGAGTGCGTCAGAATTTGGTCTTGGATCTCGGACTGCGTTATGAAATTAAATTAAGCCCGACATCGGCGGATCTTCCGATTCTACGACCGGATCAGCCGTTCACGATTGGGGCCGCTCCTACGAACACGCTTCGTTGGGAGGAGGGCGATCTGTTCAAAAATGATCTCAATAACTTTTCGCCTTCCGTAGGCTTTGCCTGGGATCCGTTCAAAAACGGAAAAACATCCATTCGCGCGAATTACCGATTGTCGTACGACAGGTTTCCGTCACAGGTATTTGCCAACAGTATTTATCAGAGTGCGCCGGGAAACACCTTAAGCGGGTCGGCAACCGGCATTGCGGGGCTAAACCTGCTGATTCGAAATGGATTGCCAACTCTTGTTCCCACGCAAACACCTGACCAGCTGCGTCAACCCGCGGCATTCTCCACGACCGGTATCACGGTCATTGATCCTGATACGCAGTATCCCGAAAATCATCAATGGTTTGCCGGCATTCAGCGTGAGCTAGGGTGGAAAAATGTACTCGAAGTTAATTACATAGGCCGTCGAGGGGTTCATTTATTTGGAGCTTACGACTCGAATCAGGTGGATATTCTCGCCAGGGATTCGCGTTGTCCGGAAAACTTTTTACAGGCCTTTAATACTCTTCGCAACAACGCCACAGCTAACTCCTGTCTGGTTAATTTGTTGTTTACCGGCAATCCTCTGAACAATACCGGCACGGCAACCTTTCGCGGCATCACCGCCGTTTCGACGACGCTTTCGCTGGCGAATACCGGCGGCAGCGTTGGGACAGCAGCGGCCCTTGTTTCGCAAAGAGCCTGTCAGACTGCCGACGTTACCGCCGGGCGCTGTACCAGCACTACCCAGCAATTGATCGGCCGCACCATTAACAATCCTTTTCTCTTTCAACGCTTTCCGCAGTACACGGGTTCGTTGAATGTATTGGACAGCAACGACCTTTCCCGATACAACGGGTTGGAGTTTATCCTGAAACGCCGTTTGACGAGCGGATTCGGTTATCAGGTAGCTTACACGTATTCGGTCTCAAAGGACACCCGTTCCTGGGACCCGACATTTGCAACCGCAAATAGGGGAAGCGCGCAGTCGGCATCCAGCACTCCGTTTGACATTAACAACCGCAACTTGAATTACGCGCATTCCGATTTTGACCGGCGGCACGTGCTTCAGGCGTCATATGTCGCGGAAATACCGCTTGGCCGAGGGACGGCGTTTTTGGGTAATATTCCTAAAGCTCTCGATTTTATTGTCGGGGGATGGCAATTGGCGGGCACCGTATTTTGGGGTTCTGGTCGACCGTTCACGGTTTACTCGGGATTGAGTACGTTCAGCAATGTCAATCAATCATTTGCGAACTGCGACGACTGCCCGCGTGACCTCGGGGGGCTCGTAGAGAGAAACGGCGTTTGGTACTGGTTCAGCGAAGAGGCTCAGGCTAAGTTTTCGCAGCCGCTTGCGGGTGAATTAGGCAATACGGGACGAAATTATTTCATCGCTCCGCGCACCTTCAACACCAACGCATCGCTGTCAAAGAAATTCCGTTTCACGGAGAGAGTTAATTTCATTCTCCGCGTTGACGCCCTGAATTTGACAAATAATGCTTCATTCGGGCTTCCGAATGCAGTGTTCAATTCCTCGACTTTCGGTGAGATAAGAACGAGCGTAACAAGTCTCGCAAGACGTATTCAAGTTTCGGGCAAGTTGAATTTCTAGAACTTGCCCCCAAAACTTAAAGCTCTGTAATTCAATTGAATTACAGAGCTTTTTTTTGTCGATTGGGCAACGTGTTTAGAATGGCTTGCATCTCTATTATTGAGTCAGAAAGCCGTTGCCGAAATTAGGCAAATTCTACGAGTCTTTCTAATTCCTCCTGTTTCTACCTTACTCGCCGAGAACACAATTCGGCGAGTTTTTTTTATTTTATCCGGCGGCTGATCGTTTTGTTTGCCGAACCAGCGAATACGGCGGCCTTTGGGAGAACTTCGATTGCTTTTGCGACCTGCGGGTCTTTTTCCGTGAGCACGCGCTCGGCTGCAGCATTGCCGGAGGCGGCCAGCACCAAATTATAACGCAGGCGGAGTTTAATGTAGGAGCTTTGGCTTTTCAACAGCGTTTCCTGGTACCGCCATTCGCTGACGGCATAATCCGTAAATGATTTCAGAAGCTCGTCGCTGACGGCGTAATCGCCCGCGTTTGCCGGATAGACGGATTGAATGCGACCGTGGGCCTTGTATCGTTCAAAACCGTTGACGCGTCCTGAAACAAATTCCCGCGAGAAGAAGAAGATCGGATCGAACAGGGAAATTTGAAGTGCGCTTAGCGGCTGTCTTTTTATGATCTCTTCGGGTGTGATGCCGCTGCCGCCATAAACTTTACGCCGGGAATCCGTACTTGCTGCAAGCCTCAACTTTTCGCTCGCAGCGGTCTCATTCATATGATTGAAATAGTTATAGAGACTGCCGTCTGAATAGTCACGCTGGATCGAACGGCCCGAAGGCGTGAAATATTTTCCGGTCGTCAATGTAAGTCCCGATCCGAGCGGCAGGTTCAAGACGCTTTGTACAAGGCCTTTGCCAAAAGTCCTTTCGCCGACGATCAGCGCCCGGTCGTGATCCTGAAGCGCTCCCGCGACGACTTCCGACGCCGATGCGCTTTCTTCATCGACAAGCACCGCCAACGGCATAAGCTCTGCGGTTTTATTTTCGGATTTCCAAACAAGATTGTCGTTTGCGGAGCGCCCGCGCTGCGTTACGATTAGCTCACCCGCAGGTAAAAAGTGCTCAGCCGTTTTTATCGCTTGTTCGAGAATCCCGCCGCCGTTTCCTCTTAGATCGAGTATTAAGGATTTGGCTCCCTGCTGTCGAAGTTCCTTTATTGCCGCTCCCAATTCCGCGGCTGTCGAATGGCTAAAACCGGTAGTAAGATTTATATAACCGAATCCGCGGCCAATAATGTACGCAGCCGGAACCGAAGGTTGCGGTACGCTGTCGCGGCGAAGCTCTATTGTTTCGACCGCTTTTGAGCCGACATGCTCAATAGTGAGATTTACAAAAGTTCCGCTTTTACCGCGAACTCTGTCCCGAACCGTTTCGGAGCTTTCACCGGAGATAGAAGCTCCATCAACCGCCACGATCCGATCGCCGAAGCGGAGATTTGAGTGGGAAGCCGGTGATCCGGGAAATGTGGAAACGACATAGGTTTCGAGCTTGCCGTCTTTTTCAAATGTGGAGATGACCGAACCGGTACCTGAATATTCGTTTTGGTGACCGCCAAGCAGTTCGAGATATTCGGTAGGGTCATAATAGCTCGAATGCGGGTCGAGCGAATGCAGCATCGATGTAAGAGACGACTTTGTAAGAGAGGCTTCATCGATAACCGCACCGCCCACATGATGCTCTCGGATGACCTGCATAGCAACTTCAATATCCGAAACAAGTAATTTTGCAGCCGTCGGAGATGTAGGAACCTGTTTGGCAGTTGATGATGCGGCAAAGGAACTGCCGGGGCTTATCCTGAAAGGCTCTGATTCGGCACGAAGCGGCTGCGAAACGGTATTCGGTTTTTGTGAAAAGGCGAGAGCGGCCAAAACAGCCGGCAAAATAATAAGTGAGAGATATTTTTTCATATTCGCAGCTATTTCAAACTCGAAAGCTTATCGGCACAGTCGCTATTCTTCGGGTGCATATACAAAAAACCACACAGCTCGACCACGCAATCGGATATTGCCCTTTTGCCTCTTATCTATTCTTTGGTCAGTCAAAAGTTTCAATGGCAGCGTATTTCCCAAGTTTGCGAATTTTATTATGAATATTGATTAACGCCAGCTTTTGGGTGAAAATCTATTCATGACCGAAGCGAACAGGGATGAACTCCCGGAAAAACTCCAACGGTTAATCGAGACGGTAGATATTGCAAATGTTTTAACCGAGCCATTGACACAATCGATTGCGAATCTTTTGCAGGTTTCGGCGGCAGATATTAACTCGGACGAAGCGTCAGTCCTGATTCGGGACGGCGACGAGGGAGATCTTCGTTTTCTGTCAGCCACAGGAGAGGCTGCCGTCAAGCTCCTGAATTTGAAGGTACCGGCGGGCAAAGGCATTGCGGGATTCGTGCTTTCTTCCGGGCAGCCGATGGCTGTTTCCGATGTTGGAGAAGAAGAAAGTTTTTATTCCGAAGTCGATAAAACCACAGGTTATTCGACGCAGATGATACTTGCCACTCCGCTGAGCTATAAAGGCGAAGTGATCGGCGTGCTGGAATATATAAACCGGCGCGGAGAGCCGCCTTTCGAACCTTTCACTCCGGCCGAGATGGATAAAGCCGCGCTGTTTGCCGAGGCGATCGCCTCGCTCGTCAATGCATATGAATCGGCAAAGCTGTTTCGCGATCTTGGCGACAAAGTTCTTGCCGGGGAAAACAAGGACGATATTACGGATGTGCGCGATTGGCTAAAAGGATTGCGCGACTCGGCCGAGCATCGGGAGATGCTGGATCTTGCAGTGTTGATGAGGGAAATCGCGAGCCGTGGGGAGGCCGAGCGGACAATCTGCAGGGAACTTCTGGAATCGATATTACGTTTCTCTCAAAGTAAAAGTGAAACGACCTTTTTAAATTTTTAGGCTCCGTTTCTCGTCGGAACGCAGGCTCCCAGCCTGCTCTGACTCTGGAGCAGGCTGGGAGCCTGCGTTCCGACGGTATAAGTTTTATGACGACCGTTTCAGATTACGAACCTACACCTTATTCATCTATTTCGACTTACTTTCCACTCGACCACGCCTGGAAATCGGCGAGCGGCAAAGGTGTGAGCGTTGCGATTGTTGACAGCGGGATAGACGAAAGCCACCCGGAGCTAAAAGGGAAGGTGGTTGAGTCCGTCGAAGCGCGTTTTGATAATAGGAGAATAGTTTTTGACCAGTCGGAAGCCGGTGATTCCGCAGGACACGGGACTGCATGTGCCGGAATTATCGCAAAGATCGCTCCCGATACTGAGTTTTACAGCGTAAAGGTCCTCGGTGCTGGCGGTTTGGGCGACGGGCAGGCGTTTCTGGCCGGACTTGAACATGCGATCAAAAAGCGTTATCGAGTGATCAACCTCAGTCTCGGCACGACAAAGCCGCAGTTTTTTTCCCCGCTGCACGACTTGCTCGACCGTGCTTATCAGGCCGGTTGTATTGTCGTAGCTGCCGCAAATAATCTGCCCCATCCCAGTTTTCCGTCTGTCTTTTCGTCGTCGGTGATCTCCGTCATTAAAAGTGAGGAGGCCGATCCGTTGAAGTTCGGCTTTCATTATGGGGAAGTGATAGAATTAACGGCTCCGGGCGTTAATGTCAGAACTGCATGGCTCGGGGGCGGCTATCGTAATCTGACAGGCAACAGTTTTGCCTGCCCGCATATTGTCGGCGTGATCGCACTATTGCTCGAAAAACATCCTGACCTGACTCCGTTTCAGGTAAAATCTGCACTTTATTCGATAGCTAGGGAGAATTTAGAAAAGACTTCATCTTTGTGAAAAACGCAATTCCGTTTCAGTTGTAAGATTTCAGTTTTGCTTTTTATAAGTCAAAATGTTTTCATAATTTATCGAACACGACGTTGAACTGTGATCCTTAATATATGGAAGCAAAACTGAAGCGTTAATTCAGAGTTTTTTAAGAAATTATGTCCGAAACTTTTAATCTTCCTCCGCTTGAAATCGATCAGTACACTTTGGCAAACGGCCTCCGTGTTGTGCTGAATCGGGATGCTGCAGTGCCGGTCGTCGCAATTGCAGTTTACTATGACGTCGGTTCACGGAACGAACGCGAAGGCCGTACCGGATTTGCGCATTTGTTTGAGCATATGATGTTTCAGGGCTCGGCAAACGTGAAAAAGGCCGAGCATTTTCAGTACGTGATGAAAGCCGGCGGCACGATGAATGGCACCACCTCAAGCGAGCGTACAAATTATTACGAAACGCTTCCTTCGAATCAGCTTCCCCTTGGGTTGTGGCTGGAGTCCGATAGAATGCGGTCGTTGGCCGTAACGCAGGAGAACCTCGACAATCAGCGGGAGGCCGTAAAGGAAGAAAAGCGGCTGCGGTACGATAACCAGCCGTATGGACAAATTTTCGATCTGATCAATGAAATGATATATCGGAATTTTGCGAACTCGCATTCGACCATCGGTTCAATGGAACATCTTGACGATGCAACTGTCGAAGACGTACAGGAGTTTTTCCGAATCTATTACGCTCCAAATAACGCCGTTCTCGTGTTGTCAGGAGCTTTTGAACCGGCGGAAGCAAAACAGCTTGTCGAAACCTATTTTGGTGATATTCCGTCACAACCTGCTCCGCCCGCTCTGGATGTCCGCGAGCCAAAGGAAGTGGCTGAAACTTTTAAGGAATGGGAAGACAAGCTCGCTCCGTTTCCTGCTTTTTTGCTTGGCTGGAAAATTCCGCCGCGCCGCTCGCCCGAATTTTACGCGCTCTATCTCGCCGGCAAACTGCTTTACGATGGCGAAAGTTCGCGGCTTTATCAAAAGCTTGTAAAAGGCGAAGAGTCGATTATACAGTTATTTGGCTTTACGGACGAGCGCCGCGGCCCGTCAAGCATTTTCGTCGGTGCTATTCCTAAACCTGAAAAAGACCTGAGCAAAATCCGCGAGACAATAATGAAGGAAATCCAGCAGATCGCGGTTGAAGGACCGACGGCGGATGAGGTCCAGAAATTGCATAACCAGCTTTTCAACGATACTGTGCGGATGCGTCAATCGTCGCAGTCGAGAGCCCAGCAGATCGCGGAATTTGCACTTTATGACGGTGATCCGACATTGATAAACAGCGAGCTGGAGCAATTACTGGCTGTTACTCCCGAACAGATCAGATATGCCGCCGATCAATATTTGAATAATGAAAACCGAGCTTTACTGGATGTGATTCCCGCCGGAATTGGTTAGTAACGACGTTCGTCCCGGCGCTGTCATGTGAGTGAGACGCGGGCAATACATTATATGACAGTAGCTATTCGTAAAACTGCTCCCGAGCCGCTCGCTCCTAAGCCGTTTAATATTTCACAGGCATTCCAAACCACATTGGAAAATGGCCTTAGGATCGTTATATTCGAGGACGATCGTCTGCCGCTCGTCAGTTACCGTCTCGCTTTTTTTTCGGGTGACGTAAATGATCCTGACGATGCCGGCGGGTTGACTTCGGCGATGGCAGCTATGTTGACTGAGGGCACACGCAACTATACAAGCCTTGCTTTGGCGGAAAAGATCGAAAGGCTGGGGGCTAATATTTCGGTGAGTTCTTCTGACGATTTTACCATCGTCGCCGCTTCGGCATTATCTTTGTATAGCTCGGATATTCTCGATTTGATGTCAGAGATCGTGTTTCAGCCGACGTTTCCTGAAGGCGAGCTCGACCTTTACAAACGCAACACTGTCGAGAATTTAAAGTTCCAGCGTTCCCAGCCTGGCTTCCTTGCAAATGAACAGACAGCGCGTCTTTTATACGGTGGGCATCCGTACGCAAAAATCTCGCCGACGCCGGAGGATATTGAAAAACTTTCTCGAAAAGCTTTGGTAGATTTTCACAAACAGAAGCTTTTGCCGGATAATGCGGTATTTGTGGTGGTCGGCGATGTGAGGCGTGACGAACAAGTTAAGGAAATCGAAGAAAACTTTGGCAATTGGCAGATGGGAGATTTTGAAGCAGCCAAGTTTTTGGAGCCGCCGATGCGAAATGAACTCACGCTGACAATTGTCGACCGGCCTGGATCGGCACAGTCGAATATAGTCCTGGCGAATATTGGGCTGGATCTCAATAACCCTGATTTTTTTCCAGCAACGGTTATGAACCAGGTTTTGGGAGCGGGAGCTTCGTCGCGTGTGTTTATGAATTTACGCGAGGAAAAAGGTTATACTTACGGTGCATATACGAAGTTAGATGCAAAACGGCTTGCGGGCGATTTCGAAGCGACGGCAGAAGTCCGGACTTCCGTTACCGGAGATTCGCTAAAGGAATTTTTTTATGAACTGAATCGAATCCGCGATGAGAAAGTTTCCGAAGAGGAACTAGCAGACTCAAAGAATTTTCTGACCGGAGTTTTTCCGATACGGGCTGAAACCCAGGAAGGCTTGACGAATTTGATCCTGTCTCAGCAACTATACAATTTGGCTGACGATTACCTGCAAACTTACCGCGACAATATTGATGCGGTTACGGTAGATGAAGTCGAACGGGTTGCAAAAAAATATGTTACACCTGAAAAAATGGCGATCGTGATCGTCGGCGATGCAGAAGAGATTCTGCCGCAGGTAAGGCAGTACGTCAAAAATATTGAAATTTTCGATACCGAAGGTAAACCGAAAGATGTTTCTGAATACGGCGCGAATTCACCCGGCGAGTTTGCCCAGGTCGCAGGCAAGTGGAATCTACTTCTCGATTTTCAGGGACAACAACTGCCTGTCTCTTTGATTTTGGATCAAACAGGCGACACTGTTTCAGGTAAATTAGAAACAATGCTGGGGAACGGCGAGATCGCCAACGGCAAAATAAAAGGCAAAAAGCTATCGGCTACGGCTGCAGCTGAAATGCAGGGAAAAACTGTAGAATTTGTAATCAGCGCTTCGGTGGATGGTGGTTCGATGATGGGCGCAATTTCGACGCCGATAGTTCCTGAACCTCTTTCATTTACGGGTACTCGGGACGAAAAACTATAATTGACCAGCCAAATGAATTACAAATCGGACAAATCACGTTGTCGCCAGCGGCGGTGAACAGATTAATTTAGACCCTAGAAAATTCAGTCTCTACTGCGAGTTCTTCTATGTTTTCGGGAGAAACGTTATACATCACTATTCTGAGCGAGTGATCTTTTGGGACAATCTCCGTTCGCCATACCCAATCGGGATTATCGGTTACTTTGTAATAACCCTGAACGGAAACTGAACCGTCGTCCGCAACCGTACCGTCGGAGAGCATCAATGTATTCCGGCTGTGCCATGAATCGGTCCAGACAGTCTGAGCCGCGTTGGAGTTTGTATCGAAGCCAAGCAAAATCAACCCTTCCTGCGGCTGGCCTTCGTAGGCCCATGTGTAGTCGAACGCAACGAACTGGCCGTTTGCCTTTAATGAAACAGTCAATGTCGAATCCGATTCCTTTAGCGGATCAGGCAGCCAGGACAAAAAAAGCTTGTTGGTGCCCTTCCAAGAACCGATGAATTTTGCAAAAACCTCGTTTGCGCTCATATTCGATTTTCTCTTGTTATCACAGAATAACATCCGGGTTTCAGATGTGAAAAGTTGCGATCCAAAAAAATCGCGCTGGAAAAAGTTCGAGTTGTGACCAATCCTGAAGACCATGCCGGATCGAACACAACTCGAAACAATTAAAAATCGAGAAAAACTATTATCAGCTTACTTTGCGAAGCGGTGTTTGTGCAGGAATGCCTTTCCTTTGTATCTCCTGCAAATGCTGAATCAAAGCCGAGGCCGCTTTCTTCGACAAAGCGTCGGTCTTGCAGCTCATAAGCTTTTGGCACTCTTCATCTGCATCGACGCCGATCTCGCGGCCGATAGACCGGATCATTCCCAGCTGCTTTGCGGTTACCAGATCAACCAGATTTGCTGCCACCGGATTTGCCGGAAAATCGTCATCGCCGTTAGTTGAAACGGAGCCTTCGCGTTCGATAGTATCTGATTCCTTTCTATAAAGATCGCGGGCAATGCCGAATTTTACCGCCGCGCGCTTTAACGCATCGTGCTCGGCTTTTTTAATTCCCATTTCGCTTTGGGCTAAACCCGTTCCGATGCCTTCGCGGGTTACGCCGTCAATGGTAATAGCAACGGTAACTGTCATTATATCGCCCACTTGGCGAATGTCTTTTACGGTGTGGGCCCAATTGGGAGCCGAATCGTCCAGAATGTCCGCAACCGTGTGCCATTCTACATAATCGACCATTTGCACATTGCCATTCCGGTCGCGCCAGCCTTCACGTTGTTTTACCAAGTGTGGATCAACGTTCTTTCTCAACTCTTTAAGCGTTGTAGAAAAATTCAAAACATTATCCTGTATTTCGATTGATTCCGTATTTTCGGACTGAATCGCTGCCTCTTCTCTAACTTGTATCGGTTTCATTTCTTTTTCTCCTTTTGTGTCCCTAAGACGAGCCGGTTCGATTTGTTCGCGTTCAACCTGTCTGCCTGTTAACGCCTTAGTCGAATCGGCCTCAATCTTCTGTTCGCCGCGTTCAGACTGGCGCGACTCAGTTATGCTCTTGTCATTTGCTCCATTTCTGTTTCCGGCGGCAAGAGCGTGTTTAACCGCCAAAATATGTTCGCACCGAAAATCAGATTCACTTTCGATAATTGTTTGAAAATCCGTGCAGCTGCATTGAATCTCTCCGTTTTCATCGCGTCTTACTTCATAAGACAATTGTTCTCCGCGCAATGTCGGCACGGCAACCTGAAAATGATCGCGTTCACGACGTACGAGACCTAATATGGCCGCGATCGCCTGCGCGCGTTTATCACGTTGTTCAAATGATTTGTGCCTAACTTCATTCACTAACATGTGTGCTCCCTGCGTAACAAGACAATTTAAGATGTGCCATCTATGAAACATTGTATCAGACAAATTTATTAGTTGCAAGCGTGAAACGCAGTGTTGCATTTAAAATTTTGTTGTGTTATGTTTTATCCGTGAAATGCAGAATGCACCTATGATACTGGTAATTTATAGAGGCGGGAGGACAATATGGCATTTAGAAACGACAACTTTATAAACACGGCAGAGCTCGGCCAGGCGATAAAACGCCGCCGGGATGAATTGGGTTTGAGCTTGCGGAATGTGGCGGATGTAACGAATGTTTCCGCATCGACACTTTCCCGGATCGAGAATGGAACCGGCAAACCGGACGCTGATAACATCGCACGCCTGACAGGCTGGCTTGACATGCCTATCGACCGGGTTATGAATAAACAAATGGAGGACAACGTCGAACCTGTGATTTATTATCCGCACGAAGCGACGCCCGAAATCATCGAAGCCCACCTTCGAGCAGACAAGAAACTGACGCCTGAGACGGCAAAGGCTCTCTCAGAGCTTTTCCGGGTGGCGTACAAGCAGTTTAGTAAGCCCGGCTCAAAATAATCTCGATTTTTAGATTGCGCTAATTCAGATTTCGGCGGATATCCACTTTCAGATCTGATGGTTTAAAAACTATGCAAAACGACACAGCACTAAGAGATAGGAATTTCTCTATTGACACGACGTTTGTCCTTTTCTTTCTGGCGGTCGATTTCGGAACAACGCTTTTCTCGTTTGGAATCGACGGCGTGCTTTCGGGAATAACACTCTCGATGCTTATCGTTCTTCCGTATTTTGTAAATACTCTCAGTGAAAAGCCTGACTTTACCCCTTGGGTTTTCGGGAGAATCGTTATCTCCATTTTCGCGATCGGGCTGGGTATTTTGTTTAGACAGTCGCTCGGCGTGGTCTTACCGGAAACTTTTCGTTTCCTGCCATTGACGCTTCTGATCGTCGCGGCGATGACCGGCTGCTATATACAGTTTTATAGTCTTTTGAGATTTCGCCTGGCTAAATAGGCAAAAGGCGCCAGGCGAAGAGCAAGATCCGCGCGTGTATCTGGACCACGCGCGGATTTTTTTGAATTGAAAAATGTTATAACGTAGGTTATAATTAAAATTTAATCAGGGAGGAACGTTGTAATATGACCAATAAGCTAAAAATTACTACAATCGGAAACTCGGCCGGCATTATTTTTACGAAAGACATATTGGAAAAGCTTCGTGTTGGAAAGGGAGATATGCTTTACGCGATAGAAACACAGAACGGAATAGAACTTTCGGCCTATGATCCCGTTGTATCACGGCAAATGGATGTTGCGGAAAAAGTGATGAGAAAGCATCGGGACGTTCTTCGAAAGCTTGCCGAGTAATTATGCCGATTGATTGGATTGCTTATAATTCTGTTTTGGCTATGCATAAACGGCAGATAGCGGAACATGGAGGCACAGATGGTTTGCGCGACGAAGGTTTACTGCTCTCTGCACTTGCACGGCCCGAAAATCTCGAGGCTTATGGCGAAAATGTCGATTTGGCGGCTTTAGCAGCAAGTTATGCTTTCGGTATCGCTAAGAACCATCCGTTTTTAGACGGAAACAAGCGAACGGCATTGGTCGTCGCCGTCACTTTTCTGAATCTAAACGGCTACGATTTTGACGCTTCGAGTGAAGAGACCTACACGATGTTTCTAGGACTTGCCGAAGGATCAATCTCTAAAGATGATCTGGCGGTCTGGTTCCGTAATCAACTCCGTCAACTTTCATAGACACGAGTCCTTCGGCATTCAATTTAATGCTCGCATCATACCTGTGCAAACGTCTTTTCGCCGACAAGATCGTGAATTTTTCTAACCTGATCAACAAGTTCCGAATATTGTAATGGCGTCAAAGCCTGAGCTCCGTCACACAGTGCCTCTTCGGGACATGGATGGACCTCAATTATCAGCCCGTCAGCACCGACGGCAACACCGGCCCGGGCCATCGGATTTACCATATAATTATGTCCGGTTCCGTGTGATGGATCGACGATCACCGGAAGATGTGAAAGCCGCCGTATAGCCGGAACAATCGATAGATCCATAGTGTTTCGGGCATGGTCGGAGAACGTGCGAATGCCGCGCTCGCATAAAATTACGTCATAATTGCCTTCGGCCATAATGTATTCGGCGGCGAGAAGAAATTCGTCCAGAGTTGCGGAAAGGCCGCGTTTTAGCAGAACGGGTTTGCGAGTTCTCCCAGCGTATTTCAAAAGCGAGAAATTCTGCATATTTCGGGCGCCGATCTGAATACAGTCGCCGTATTTTTCGACCAGATCGATGCCGTGTTCGTCCATCGCTTCCGTAACAATATTCAGATCGAACCGCTCGCGGACCTCGGACAAAATCTTCAAACCGTCCTCGCCCATTCCTTGAAATGCATATGGCGATGTGCGCGGTTTAAACGCGCCGCCGCGGAAAAACTTTGCACCCGATGCGGCAACCGCCTCAGCGACTTTAAAAACCTGGCCGGGATTTTCCACGGCGCACGGGCCGGCAATAATTGCCAGATCGCCGCCTCCGATAAAACCATTTCCAACCTTGATTACAGATTGTTCGGGCCGTAAATCTTTCGAGATCAATTTATACGGTTTTGTAACCCGGATCGCATCGGCGACGCCCGTCAGATTTTCAAAATGCGTGGGATCGACCGAGCCTTTGTTGCCGGTAATACCTATCGCAGTTCGGCTTTCTCCGGGCAGCTCATGACCGCGAAGGCCCAGTTTTTTGATAATTTCGACAACGCGGTCGATATCGGACCGGGTCGCGTCGGATTTCATTACAATCAGCATAAATAGCCATTTCCTTTATTGAGAGAACTTTAACATTAAAATTAGGTCGAACTTTTTGCAACCTGCGGCAGCAACGATGTAACAAACGCCTCAACAGTCTGAACGGTTTGACTTGAATCGTTCGACTTTGCAATTTCCGATACGATTGCCGAGCCGACTACGGCTGCATCCGCATACCGCCAGACATCTTCAATCTGGCTTTGTGTAGAAATTCCGAACCCGACGGCAATCGGCAGATCGGTATACTTCCGTGCACGAGTAACCAGAGATTCCGCGGCCGAACTCGATACCGAACGAGCGCCGGTAACGCCGGCACGCGATACGGCATAGATAAACCCTTTGGAAAGGCTCGAAATCTTTTCGATCCTCTGGTCGCTGGTCGTCGGCGCGATTAGCGAGATTAGATCAAGACTTTTCTCCGCCAACATATCGCTAATTTCATTTGCTTCCACGTCTATAACGTCCGTAATCAAAATACCATCGATGCCAATTCGGGCAGCTTCGTCACGTAGTTTTTCCAAACCGAACTGAAATAAAGGGTTTAAATAACTAAACAGAACGATTGGTACTTCAGTTTTTTTCCGCACGTCGCTGACAAGATCAAAAATATTCCGAATATTGACGCCGTTTAACAATGCCCGCTGTGACGAAAGCTGTATTGTCGGGCCGTCCGCCATTGGATCGCTAAAGGGAACTCCAAGCTCGATTACGGAAGCACGAAGTTCGGCCAGCTTCAGAACAATCTCACGCGAAATGTCGAGATTCGGGTCGCCCGCCGTAACGAAAGGTATAAATCCTTTAGCGGTATCGCGTTTCAATTGTGCAAATTTTTCACGGATTCGGCTCATTCCTGATTCCTTTGCATCAAACCGGCGACAGTATTAACGTCTTTATCGCCGCGACCGGATAGATTTGCTATCAGGATCGTGTCGGACGGCATTTCGGGGGCAATTTTTATTAAGTGAGCTATCGCGTGAGAAGACTCGAGAGCGGGAATTATGCCTTCAGTTTTTGAAAGCTGCTTGAAAGCTTCCAAAGCCTCATCGTCTGAAGCGGAAACATATTCGACTCTTCTAAGATCGTGCAGATAAGCATGCTCAGGCCCGACCGAAGCGTAATCGAGGCCCGCCGAAATCGAGTGTGTGGACGCAATTTGACCATCGTTGTCCTGCAAAACATAACTTTTTGTCCCCTGCAAAACACCCACGCCGCTGCCCGCAATAAATCTCGCCGCATGTTCGCCCAATTTGGAGCCGGAGCCGCCTGCCTCCACGCCGATCATTTTTACGCTCTCATCCGGCAAAAAATCGTGAAAAAGCCCTATTGAATTAGACCCGCCGCCGACGCAGGCGACTAAATAATCCGGCAGCCTGCCTTCCATATCCAAAATCTGCTGCCGCGCTTCCTTTCCGATCACGCTTTGGAAATCCCGCACCATCAAAGGATATGGGTGCGGGCCGAGAGCCGAGCCGAGCAGATAATATGTGGTATCGATATTCGTAACCCAATCTCGAAGAGCTTCATTAATGGCATCTTTAAGCGTTTTCGAGCCGGAATCGACCTCCCGCACTTCGGCGCCTAAAAGCCGCATTCGGAAAACGTTCAATTCCTGTCGCCGCATATCTTCCGTGCCCATATACACCACGCAATCCAGCCCGAAAAGAGCGCAAACCGTCGCGGTCGCCACGCCGTGCTGCCCGGCTCCTGTTTCGGCGATAACACGTTTCTTTCCCATTCTCCGGGCAAGCAGTATTTGACCGATACAGTTGTTTATCTTGTGAGCTCCAGTGTGATTAAGGTCTTCGCGTTTTAGATATATTTTAGCGCCGCCAAGCGTTTCACTCAGCCGTTTTGCGTAAAAGAGTGGCGTCGGCCTGCCGGAATAATCTTTAAGCAAAGATTCAAGTTCGGTTCGGAAATCTCCATCGTCCCGCGCAACAAAATAAGCCGCCGTCAGTTCGTCGAGCGCTGAAACAAGCGTTTCCGGGACGAACCGCCCGCCATATTCGCCCCAATAGCCGCGTTCATTTGGCTGATAGTTCATAACTGTTTGCTCACGGCATCGAAAAAACTCTTAAGTTTCCGTGCGTCTTTTCGCCCTTTATCTCCCTCGAGCAGGCTGCACGCATCAACCGCATACGGCTTCACCTCGGCAACTGCATTTGCGACGTTTTCCGGCGACAACCCGCCTGCGAGATACATCTTCGGGTGTAGTTCAAGAACTCTGCGCGCAAAATCCCAGTTAAAAGTTTCGCCCGTGCCACCACGTCCGTTTGAAGAATAAGCGTCCAGCAAAACGGCATCGACGTCGTATTTCAAAACTTCTTCGGGTTTGAAAATTCCC
>JACDAY010000097.1 GCA_013695195.1 Blastocatellia bacterium
TCAGATTCCGTTCCTTTACGGTTTCCGGACGTTTCGAACCGATCTCCGTCAACTTTGGGTATTTCTTGATCTCGATACGCCACCCCTGATCCTCCGTCAGATGCCAGTGAAAATAGTTAAATTTATACTGCGATATCAGATCGATGTACTTTTTGACAAAGGAAACGGGCATAAAATGACGACCGACATCGAGATGCATCCCGCGGTAGGGGAAGCGGGGATAATCGTGGATTTCAGCTGATCTAACAGCAATACTGTTCGCAGAGATCTGTTGGAAGAGTTGACGCAGAGTCTGAATTGCATAAAATCCAGCTGGCTCATCACCTGCAATTTGAATGAGCCCTGATTTAACAGACAGTCCATATTCTTCATTGTTGCGGTAATGGCCTGCCATATTTTCGATTGTCAGGACTATTGCATTCTTTTTTTGTCTCTTGGTAGTAACAACAAGTTTAAAACCGAAATCACGTTCAAGGATGACGTTAAGAATCGTAGCTAATCTTTTTCCGGCCTCATTCGCCGCTACGATCTTGGTTTTTGAGTTGAGCTCGAATACGCCTGTTTGCGGGGTGACTCTACTCGGCTTCGGAATGATATTGATCTCATCCGATTGAGCAAAATTAACCGATGCGAGCATGAGAAAAAAGCTGGTGGAAAGTAAAAGGCGTTTCATATTTTTTGTTCAAATTCTTCTGACTGGAACGCACGCGTTCTCGCGTGCAAGGCAGAAACACGACCCGTAGGGAGTGTGTTCTTCGACCGTAAGTCTACAAGAAAGGTCGTTGCCACTCGATTTCAAGTGTATTCGGTTAAAACCTATTTTTTGACAAGGTTACACACTCCCTACCGGTCGTGTTTCCGCCTGATACGCTTAGCTAATTATATCCAAAAACCGCGTCAATTCATCCGGCAACGGCTGTACAAAATTCTTTCGGTCATTTGTTTTCGGATGCGTAAACGACAATTTCTCAGCGTGCAAAAAGAATCTTTTCAGCGACCTGACCGCATTGCGGGTATTTGTATCGTTTACCGTGTTATCGCGCCCTTCGTTATATATTTCATCGCCGACCACCGGGAAATTTATCGACGCAAGATGTACACGGATCTGGTGCGTACGGCCGGTTTTTATCTCGACATCGAGCAGCGTAAATTTATCGAATCGCTTCCTGACTTTCCACAGCGAAAGAGCGTTTCGGCCGTAATTTGCGATCTTCATACGCAGGCGGTTGTGCTTGTTGCGGCCGATCGGCGCGTCAATCTTTCCGGAATTGTCGAGCGGTGCTCCGTGCACCAGGGCGACATAGCTCTTATAAACTTCGCGTTCTCGAAATTGATAGGAAAGCGCTTCGTGAATTTCGTCGTTTTTTGCGACAACGATCAAACCGGAAGTGTCTTTATCAAGGCGATGCACAATTCCCACACGCAATTCTGAAAGCTGATCGCTGATCGCTGATTGCTCAAAGTTGAAATGAAACGCTATCGCATTTGCCAGCGTTCCGCTTTGCACGCCGGCTCCGGGATGAACGATCATTCGCGCCGGTTTGTTTATAACGGCTAGATATTCGTCCTCGTATACAATATCGAGCGGGATATTTTCAGGCTCGAATTTGGCGGCCGCAAGCTCGGTCAATTCTACTTCGATCTCTTCGTTTTCGTGAAGCTTATAGGAAGATTTAACCTGCTTTTCATTCACCAAAGCATCGCCGTCGGTAATAAGAAGCTGAATGCGCGAGCGCGACCAGCCATCGATCTTTTCGGCGAGAAACGCATCCAGACGCTTTCCGATGTCGGATTCGGCGACCGTAAAATTTAGAATTGGGGTTTCGTCCGGCACTTCCGGCATTGAAGAAATGTTAGCTGTGCTCAAGTAAGTTCCTTTTTAACCGAACGCAGACGCAAAACCATAAATACAACCGCACCAAGCGCGACGAACAGGCTGATTATCTGTGATGTCGACAGGCCCGTCATCGTCGTCAAGCCAAAAAGATCGCCGCGCGGGTCGTCGCGGAAAAATTCGATAGTGAATCTGACGAGAGCGTAGATTATAGCGTACGCAACCAAAACCTGCCCGTCGAATTTTTTATGCCGATGCAGATAAATTAAAAGGCCGAAAACTAGCAGCATAGTGATCGATTCATAAAGCTGCGTCGGGTGCAGATAGAGATCGCCGCCGTCCGGGCCGTAAACCGGGACGCCGGTATAATCGTGCCCGGCATCGGAAAAATGTACGCCCCAGGGCAAATCTGTATGCTTTCCCCAACAGCAGCCGGCGGCAAAACAGCCTTGGCGCCCAAATGCCTGCCCTAGCGCGAGGCCAGGAGCAAATGCGTCGGCAACTTTAAAGAATGGCAGCTTGTAAAAACGTATCAGAATAACAACCGCGAGAAAACCACCGAGAAAACCGCCGTAATAAACACCGCCGGAACGCAGAAAATCGAGCGAAAACACCTGCACGTTGTCCTCGACCAGAAACATCAAAAGCTTCGACCCGATCAAGCCGCCGATCAGCGTCCAAAGCCCGAGATCGTAAATCCGTTCGCGCGGCAACCCGTCTCGCGCGCCCAAACGTGAGGCAACAAAAAGTGCGAGCAGCATCCCCACGGCGAGAAATATACCGTAGGTCGTGATGGGAAAATCGCCGATTCGGAAAAGTTCTGGGTACATCCTGGGTTAGTTGTTCACGGCAAAAATTTAGTTGTAAACCGTTATTTCAGAACCGCGATAGCGACCGGGTTCTTTGTCAGACGGTTGGAAGAACACACTCCCTACAGGTCGTGTTTCTGCCCTTTTTCTTCTGCGAGCTTCTTTTTGTTAAAAAACAGGTCGATCAGCATCAATCCCGCCCCGAAGCAGATGGCGGCGTCGGCTACGTTAAATGTCGGATAATGCCAGCTTCCAAACTGAACGTCAATAAAATCGACAACAAAACCAAGACGCATTCTGTCGGTTACGTTTCCCACGATTCCAGCGAGCAGCAACGCGAGTGCGCCCAAAATCCGGTCGTCGCTTCGCGGAGTACGCCAGAAAAAATACAGCACGAATGTCGCGGCAATGAAAGCAACAGCCGACAGACCCCAGCGGCCAGCATCGCCCTGATCGTCCAGCATGCTGAAAGCGACGCCGGTATTTTGCGCGTACGCAAAGTTCAAAAAGCCGGGAATTACCGAAATGTCATCGCCGAAACGCAGCCGCCGGACCGCCCAGGCCTTTGTAACCTGATCGATCATAAACACCCCGCCGGCGATGGCGAGGTAACCTATTTTCCAAAAAAAGTCTTTCTTATTCATTACGTCGTATGGCAAAACCCGTGTATGCTAGCTCGGCCATTGAAATTCAAAATCCAAAATCCGCAATCCAAAATTGGAGCACCTTTGCTACCCCGCGGGTTTCTGCCTTTTTTACTCATCGACCCGATTTTCCGCCGCTGGGACGACCGAATGCTGCAGCTCGATAAACTTCTCCCGAACGAAAGGATTCAGCTTGTCGGCAAAACTCTCGCCCAAGCCTTTTAACTTAATCAATTCCTGTACATCGGCAAGATCCTTCAATCTGTCACCTGCCGTCATTCCCGACGCTAATTTTAATTCGATCAGCTTTTCAAGTGAGATAGTTTTCACACCATCGATAATTACGGCAAACTCCGAAGGATAAGGAAATTTTATTGGCTTTGGCAAGCCATCGCCGGGAAACTCGCCGGATGTTAGGATCTCGACGGGAATGTTTTCCTCCGTGGTCCGGAATTTTCTATTCGCTCCTTTGAAGGCCGGCCGGTAACCTAATCCAACAAGTGTCTCTCTGAATTTTTCCAATCCTTCGAGTGTTAGAAGCAGATCGATATCTTCGGTAAATCTCCTGTAACCATGTTGGTTCAGCGCAACAGCACCGATCACAACGTAATCGATTTGATTGCGTTCCAAATCGCTGACAACTCGTTTAAGAGCATCATTTATCATGCCTTCTCCACGAAAAAATTTGAGGCCTTCGGCATAGGCAAGAGTGGGCGAGGACAAAACTGTTTGAAAATCAACCGCCATGATCTATTCATTATATGGAAAAATCGCTTTCGGCGCGTTGTAAATGCTCGACCAGTCGAGCGCGCATACGTCCGTACAGCCGAGAGCGCGTTTTACGACCTTCCATTTTCCACTTGTTTTCTTTAATAAAGCGAAGAAATTATTATCGAAAGCTCCCGAATCCACCGCGTCCCGGTACGGAGTATTGCGGTAATCGGGTCGGCGTCCGCTGCTCGACGTTTGTGGGCTGCCGCTGATGAATGCCCAGTTTCCCTGCACTTTGAAATGATCGGCGTTAAAAACGATTTTTTGCTTTAACTCTTTTTCAACCGGCAAGCGCAGAGAATTGAGAATAGCCTTTCGCTCAACCGAACCTTTTTCGGGCGTATAGGTGCGCTGGGCGAAGACATCGACGAGAGTGCAAGAGAAAATGAATATTAGAAAGATAGTGATTTTTCTGAACATACATTCTAGGCGTTTGCCGCCAACTGTTCGATCTCTTCCAGAGCTTCTATGCATCTCTCGCAAACGGTTGGGTAATTTTTGAATTCGCCGACACGCACCGAATAGTTCCAGCAGCGTTCGCATTTCGTGCCGTCCGCTTTTTGAATTTCTACCTCTAGCGCGTCACCCTCATGCACTTCGACCTGTGAAACGATAAAGATATAACGCAGGTCCTCATAATAATTTAGAAGGAACATAGTCGTTTCTTTGTCTGCGGTCAAAATCACCTTTGCTTCAAGCGACGAGCCGATTCGTTTGGCGTTCCGGGCTTCCTCAAGCGCCTTTAAAACTTCGTCGCGAATGGCGAAAACACGCTCCCAATTCGTCAATAATTCCAAATCCACGGTGTCAACCGCTTTCGGAAATTCCGCCAAATGCACAGACTGAAGCTTCTGAGCCGGTATATTTTCCCACGCTTCATCGGCCGTAAACACCAGCACCGGCGAAAGCAGCCGGCAAAGCATCTCCGTTATTCGATACAGCGCCGTTTGCGCCGACCGCCTTTCACGCGACTTCGGAGCGAGAATGTAAAGGCGGTCCTTTATGATGTCGAAATACCGGGCCGAAAGCGTTACCGTGCAAAAGTGATAAAGCGCGTGATACGCCGCCTGAAAATCGTAGGTTTCATAGCCTTTCAACACCTTTGCCGTAACTTGGTCGAGGCTCGCGAGCGCCCAGCGGTCGATCTCCAGCAAATCCTCTGCGTTATCAGCTATTGGATCAAATCCATCCAGATTTCCGAGCGCATAACGCAGCGTATTGCGGAACTTTCTGTATGCGTCGGTTACGCGTTCTAAAATTTCCTCAGACCAGCGAACATCTTTTGTCGTGTCAGCCGCAGCCGCCCAGAGGCGC
Organism: Blastocatellia bacterium; assembly: GCA_013695195.1. Taxonomy (GTDB): domain Bacteria; phylum Acidobacteriota; class Blastocatellia; order Pyrinomonadales; family Pyrinomonadaceae; genus OLB17. The sequence goes on from JACDAY010000097.1 coordinate 5,373, forward strand.
ATAACATCCGCGCCTTTCTCGTTCATAAAATCCCTGGGCGAAACGGCATTTCCGCCGGACTTATGCATCGGCTTTCCATCGCCATCCACAACCCAGCCGTAGGTAACGACTTGCTTATAAGGCGCTTGATTATGAGCTGCCAGCCCACACATTAAAGAAGAATTGAACCAGCCGCGAAACTGGTCGCCGCCTTCCAGATAAACATCAGCCGGGAACCGCAAATTATCGCGGGTTTCCAAAACCGCGATGCAACTCGAGCCTGAATCGAACCAAACGTCCAGAATATCCGTCTCTTTTCGGAAATCCGCGCTGTTGCATTTAGGGCAGGTAAAACCATCGGGCAACAACTCGCTTTCGGGGCGGTTGTACCAGGCATCGGCCGTTTCCTTAGCAAAAATATCGGCGACGTGACTGACAATTTTAGGATCCGCGACCGGCTCATCGCATTCCTGGCAGTAAAAAACCGGGATTGGCACGCCCCATGAACGCTGCCGTGAAACGCACCAGTCGGGACGCCCCTTAAACATATTCCGCATGCGGTCTTCGCCCCACGCCGGATGCCATTTGACCTTCCCGATCTCTTCAAGAGCTCCTTCGCGCAGCGGCGTTACAACGGCATCTTTTGACGGAACCTGTGCGGAAGGCGGCGTTCCATATGTCGTTACATCATCCATCGAGATGAACCATTGCGGCGTCGCCCGGAAGATAACCGGATTCTTGCACCGCCAGCAATGTGGATAACGGTGATTGTAATTCTCGGAGCGCAAGAGCATGCCGTTTTCGCGCAGAAATTCCACGATCTTCGGATTTGCATCAAAGATATTTTCGCCGGCCCAATGCTCTACTTCGCCCACAAACCGGCCGGCATTATCGACGGGACAATATATCTCGAGGCCGTAAAGCTTGGCGATGTGAAAGTCGTCGGCTCCGTGTCCCGGAGCGGTGTGAACACAGCCCGTCCCGGATTTTCCAGCTGATTTATTCTCGAAACGAACATCGAGCTCGACCTCGGCGTCCGCCTCGCCAAGCGTAACGTGCTCGGCGTTCATTATCAGCGAAACTCGGTCGAGCCATGCATGTTTTGCTTCAAGCCGATCGAGCTTCGAGCCTTTGAAACGCGCGATCTCTTCATATTCGGCAAATCCGCAGGTTTCCCCAAAGGCTTTGCTCAGTTCGGTGGCGACGATATAAACTTCGCGAGACGATACTTCAATTGCAGAATAATCGAAATCCGGGTGAACCGCGATTCCCAAATTCGCCGGAAGCGTCCACGGCGTCGTTGTCCAAATAACGACAAAGACATCTTTGCCGTCCAGATTCTCGTCGATCAGTTTTGGATCCGATTTGAGCGGAAATTTTACATAAACTGAAGGCGATGTATGTTCCCTGTATTCAACTTCGGCTTCGGCCAGGGCAGTCTGGTCGTGTATGCACCAGTAAACCGGCCGCAAGCCTTTATAAACATAACCCCGTTCTAGGAAAGTGCCGAAAAGCCGGGCTGTCGCGGCTTCGTACTCGCTGGACATTGTCAGATACGGTGTTTCCCATTCGCCTAAGATTCCGAGCCGCGAGAAATCGCGCGTCTGGCCGTTCATTGCGTTGCTCGCGTGCTCGCGGCAGATGCGGCGAAAGGTGGCGACCGGAAGATCGGCTTTATTTTTGCCTTTTTCCGCAAGCTTTTTTTCGACATGCGTTTCGATCGGCAGGCCGTGACAATCATAGCCCGGAACGTATGGAGCGTCGTAACCCATCATCGAACGCGATTTGACCACAAAGTCCTTTAAAATTTTATTGAGCGCCGTGCCTATGTGAATATCGGCATTCGCATAAGGAGGGCCATCGTGAAGAATAAACTTTTCGCGTCCTTTGCGCGCCTCGGTTATTTGCTCATACAATCCGATCTCTTTCCATTTCTTCAAACGTGCAGGCTCGCTTTGTCCGAGATTCGCCTTCTGTGCAAAATCGGTCTTTGGTAGATTAACTGTTTTCTTCAGCTCTAAAGGTTCGGTCATATTTCGGTAGTCAGTAGTCGGTTTATCCTGTCAGAACCGCGAGCAGTAGCGACCGGATTCTTATTCAATCAAGATTTCGAACGGGAATTTTAACATTTATCGAATGAAAAGACATATGCACACGTCGACTGGACCGCAGGCACCCTTGCCTGCTAAATTGCCGGAGGCAATTTAGCAGGCGTGAATCACTAACACGTTTACCGTGCCCGGCACACTAGCAGGCGAGGGCGCCTGCGGTCCAGTCCTACTCTTCCTCAACCGTGCACAACAGCGGGTACTCTCTTGCCTTTGCCAAATTCATCGCTTTTTCCGATTTCATATTGGCGATTTCGTACGGGTAAACGCCGGCCAGCCCGACGCCTTCGTTATGCACTTTGAGCATGATCCCAAACGCCTCGGGCGCGCTTCGCAAAAAGACGTATTCAAGCACGAAAACAACAAATTCCATCGTTGTAAAATCGTCGTTGTGAAGCAGCACTTTGAACAGCTTCGGCTTTTCGAGCTTTGTTTCGCTCTCCGTCAGAACTTCAATATCGTGATCAATGTCGGGAAATTCGGGCATGTTGTAATTTTGCCACAGAGCACACCGGGAACACAGAGCCGGATTGAATTTAATCCTTAGTGAACTCTGTGTCCTCGGTGGCTAAATCTTTCCCACTTCGAAATAGGTCTTTATAGCTTTGTACTGGGTAGAATTATTCAAAATCTCAAAAACCTTTTCGTAGTTCTCCAGCCCGACTACTTTGTGCGTCAGCATTTGCCCGAGCCAACCGGCGTGCATCGCTTCGCACAGAGCAAGATCCTTGACGCCCATTTCAAAATGCTCTCGGCCGGCGTTTACCGTTCCGACCATCGCGCGGTTTCCCAGAACGAACATTTGATTGATCTTGTCCGAAGGCACTTGATCAGTTTTACGCGTCCCGCCGGTTACGGACGACAGGATTAAAATGCCGTTTTCATTGAGCGTTTGCATCGCGTCAAAAATGATCGGAGAATATCCGGTGCATTCAAAAACGAGATCGTACTCGCCGTAATTTTTTGTGCTTTCGATCAGTGGAAGATCGTCGGTTGAATCGTATGTCGCGCCGATCGATTCACACAGCTTCGCATTCAGATAGCCGCTGCCTGCCTGTTTTCCAAAGCCGTGAACTTGAAACCCACGCATCCGCAGAGCCATTACGGTCAGCAGGCCGACGTTTCCGACCCCAAGAACGGCGGCAGTTTTCGGATGCCAAATTTTTAAGCGTTCCTGAATATCTGCCGCTTGTTTTAAACCCTTTTCAATTATGGAAAGCGGTTCGAGCAGAACTGCGATCTCAGCAATTGCCGGCGGAATTTTTATTAGAAAGTCCGCATCCTCTACGTAATACTCCGCCATAAAGCCGTGCAACCGCGAGATTCCGCGCTCGAAATATTTGTCGCTGGTCGTAAAATCCTGCATGCCGATCGTATCGTAAATGCTATTTCCACACGGACGCCGAACCGTAGCTACAACGTAATTACCGATCTTAAGCTCAGTTACATTTTTGCCTATCTCAATGACACGCCCGAAGTTTTCATGCCCGAGAACGAGAAAATTGAAATCTTTCGGCGCTACGCCGTATTCACCATTATTGATTTCTCGGTCGGTTCCGCACGCTCCGGCACGCAAGACCTCCACCAAAACGCCGCGACCGTTTTTAATATCGCTCACCTTTGGCTTTTCAATTCGAACAAGGCGAACGCTGTTCTGCTTTTTTGGCGTTACCGCAACCGCTTTCATAAATTTTTTACTGTCGTGTTGAATAAAGCTAATAGAAGTATCTTGCCTATATTGCGAAACTCAATGATAAGTCTAATTGTCAGATTTCAAAAAAGCGATGTACTTTTCAGATTAACTTCAAAAACAAAAGAACAGCGATTCCGACGGTAAATATTTATCGAGCGTACTGGACAATCAAAGCGCAGAAATAGAAAATAGTTTTATTTTATAGACCAACAGGAGAGATTATGCCAACACGGAAAGCAACTTCAAAATCTACTGCAAAAAAAACCGGAAGCGCAAAAAATACCAATAGCACAAAAAAAACCAGCCCCAGGAAAAGGCCTGACACTAGTAGTGCACTCGGCACCATCTATGACAAAGCGAAAGATGTAGTGGGCGACATTCTCACAGGTGCGGCTGCTGGAGCTGCGGTGGGAGCGGCAGGAACGGCAGCAGGACTCGCAAGCGAAGCTCTTGCTCCTGCGAAAAAACCTGTCAGAAAAAATAGCGCGGTAAAACCAGCCAACACTGCTAAAGACGGCACCAAAAGTGGATCAACGGCAAAAAAGCCGGGCTTGAGAAAAGCTTCATCCGCGTCAAAAACTGCTTCTAAACCTTCGAAAGCGAAGAGCAGCAACCCTGCTTCTAAACCTTCGACGAAAGCAAAGAGCAGCGGAAAAAAAGCGACAGCCGCGAAAAAAACTAAATAGGTTCAACTCATTTCAATTTTTTTAGTAGGACAATTTCTACTTGAAAAAATTTTATTGCTTTAGGTCAATTCTGTCGAAAGAAAACCGATTGCGGCTTTCGATTAGATTTTGGGCCGCATGCTTTTCAAAGAAATCCAGCGACAACAAGGGAGGGTTATGGCTAAAAAAAACAGCAACGACAATAAAAAATTGCAGGATTTGGAAGTGAACCGCGAGGACGGCACGGATCAATTCCTGACCACCAATCATGGACTGCGTATAAACGACAATCAAAATTCGTTAAAGGACGGCGAGCGCGGGGCGACACTTCTTGAAGATTTTATTCTCCGCGAAAAGATCACGCATTTCGATCACGAGCGAATTCCCGAGCGCATTGTTCACGCCCGCGGAGTGGGCGCTCATGGATATTTTCAGGTTTATGAATCGATGTCGAAATACACCAGAGCGAAATTCCTGAACGATCCCAAACGTAAAACTCCTGTGTTTGTGAGATTTTCCACGGTCGCCGGTTCAAAAGGCTCGTCCGATCTGGCCCGCGACGTCCGAGGATTCTCCGTCAAATTCTATACCGACGAA
>JACDAY010000111.1 GCA_013695195.1 Blastocatellia bacterium
GCAGTCTTTCGTTAGCACCTGGAGGTAAAATGAAAAGAGGAAAGAAATATCTGGCAGCTCTTGAGAAGGTTGAGCTGCACAAAAAGCATACCCTTGATGAAGCGGTTGCGAAATTGAAGGAGATCGCATTTGCGAACTTTGACGAAACGGTCGAATTGACGATGTGGCTCGGTGTCGATCCGCGAAAAGCTGATCAGCTCGTCCGCGGAACCATCGTCCTGCCGCACGGATTGGGCGGCAAAGCAAAAACAGTTGTTGTTATTGCGCAGGGCGATAAAATTAAGGAAGCCGAAGATGCCGGTGCCGATATGGCCGGCGGCGATGAACTGGTCGAAAAGATCAAGGGCGGCTGGATGGATTTTGACGCTTTGATCGCAACGCCCGACATGATGGGCAAGGTCGGCCAGCTTGGGAAGATCCTCGGTCCTCGCGGATTGATGCCGAATCCCAAAACCGGAACGGTTACAATGGATGTCAAGACGGCTATCCAGGAAACTAAGGCCGGCAAAGTTGAATACCGCGTTGATAAAACCGGCGTTATCCACACTCCGGTCGGCAAAGTGTCGTTTGACGACGCCAAGCTGATGGAAAATACGCGCGTTTTGATCACCGCCGTGATGAAGGCAAAGCCTACCACCGCGAAGGGAAGATACCTAAAGAAGATCAATTTGGCTGCAACAATGAGTCCGGGCGTGCTGCTTGACGAGCTGGCGTACGCTTAGTGAGGTGCGAGTAAAAATATGAAATCAAGAGAAACAAAACAAAGAGATCTGACCGCTCTCACGGAAAAGCTTCAGGGTTCGAAATCCGCAATGGTCGTAAGCTTTAGTAAAGCGACGGTAAACAAAGACCAGGAATTTCGAAACCAGATACGCGAGGCCGGTGCAAATTATCAGGTTGTAAAAAACACGTTGGCACGAATTGCCGTGAAAGGCACACCTTTTGAAGAAGCAAGCGAATATTTTAAAGGTGTAACGGCCCTTGCCTGGACCGATAGCGATCCGGTCATTTTGTCCAAGGCGATCTCGAAATTTATTAAGGAAAACGCCGGTGTATATACGTTTAAGGCCGGAATTGTCGATGGCCGGGTCGTGAACCTTGCGCAGGTTCAATCAATAGCCAGCCTGCCGTCGAAAGAAGAGCTTATTTCAAAGCTTCTCTGGGTTATCAACGCGCAGGCTCAACGCATCGTTACGGTTATTAACGCCGTGCCGCGTAACCTTGCGGTCGTTATCAAGCAGATCGGCGATGCTAAGATTGAGGCTCCTGTAGAAGCGAAAGCAGAAGAAACTTCTGCACCAGCTGCGGAAGAAGCTGCGGCACCAGCCGTTGAACAGGCTCCGGCAGAAACTCCGGCAGCCGTCGTCGAAGAAGCCTCGGAAGTTCCGTCGGCCGAATCTTCCGAGGCAGAAGCGGCGCCTGTACAGGAAACGGTTCCGGAAGAAAAAACCGCGCAAGCAAGTATTGAAGAATCGCCTGAATCTCAAACAGATTCGGCGGACGCAGTTCAGGCCGCAGAGCCGGAAGAAGTTGTGGAAAGCCCTGTCGAAAGAGCCGAAGTCAGCGAGGAAGCAGGGCCGGATGTGGAGCTGGAAAAGTCAGAATAGAAAAGTTTTCATTTGAGATTTCAGATCTCAATTTTGAAATTGCAGGCTGTAAAAAAGCCTGCTTAGCCGTACTCAAGGAAAACGAGCGAAACAATTTGTCAGGTTGTTTTGCGGCTCGGACGCCGATTCGATGGTGATGCAACCCGGAAAACACGCGTCCCGTGGGTTCTCGCGGCAGTGCGAAAGGCGAAAGGGAATAGGCGAAGGATAAAAAGGCTAAAGCTGAGTATTTCCAAACCTTGCTCTTTCGCATAATAAGATACAGGTGTTCGGGTTAGGCTTTTTAGCCTTTATCCTTTCGCCTTTACACTTTACAAAACGGAACCCTATTTGGAGGAATATATAAAGTCATGGCAGTTACAAAAGATGATGTAGTCGAGTATTTAAAAGCAATGACGCTTCTGGAAGCGTCTGAATTGGTCAAGGAATTGGAAGAAGTTTTTGGTGTTTCCGCTGCTGCGGCAGCCGCGCCGATGGCGATGGCAGCCGGTGCCGGCGGCGAAGCAGCTCCTGCCGCGGAAGAGAAAGACACGTTCGACGTAGTTTTGACCTCAGCCGGCGGCAACAAAATTTCCGTCATTAAGATCGTTCGTGAAGTCGTTGCCGGTCTTGGTTTGAAGGAAGCCAAGGACATGGTTGACGGTGCACCGAAGGCCATTAAAGAAGGCGTTTCCAAGGCCGAAGCCGACGAGATCAAGAACAAATTGACGGAAGCCGGAGCCACGGTCGAACTCAAGTAGATTTACCGGTAAACCAATGCTTCGCCTGCCGCATCTCAACGCGGCAGGTTGAAGTTTGGAAATTTTATTGGTAGGATTAACGACAGGCGCAAGATATTTTTTGCACAATCGTCAATCATATTGAAGCTCTGATTCTTGGAGTTTCCCGGTTATTAAAGCGATCTTTTTCGCGATCAGTGGAGAGTTGGTGTCTCGTTTCGGCACGCTCGAAAAATTTAATTTACAGCTATTTGCTGCTGAAAAGCGGTCTGGGCATACTTTACCCTCGACCGCCTTTGCCGTCTTTTCTCGAAAATCTTTGGGAGCGTTCGTGTCACAGGAATGCTACCAATAAAGGACGGATAAATCAATAAGTATTTTCTAACACCTGTTCTTAATATTATGATTACTAATCCGCTTCAGACAAACGCACACGGACTCGGACGCCGGACGAGCCAATCGCCGGCACGCGTGGATTTTTCGAAAATTTATACAACCGCTCAGATCCCGAATCTTATCGAGATTCAGCGGGAATCATATAACCGCTTTCTTCAAATGGATCTGATCCCGGAAGAACGCGTAAACGTAGGTTTGCAATCGGTGTTTCAATCGATCTTTCCGGTTTCGGATTTTCGCGAGACGGCGACGCTGGAGTATGTCGAATTCCAGATCGGCAACTGGCAGTGCAAGTGCGGAAATCTCGAAGGCCTCGAGCATTTGCGTGCAAATTGCAAGGAATGCGGCTCGAAGATCAAAGTCGACCCGTTTAATCCGGCCGAAGTTCTCTGCAACAATTGCGGCACCTTTAATGCCGTGCGGCCAAAGCTTTGCCCGAATTGCGGCGAGCCGGTCGGGCTGAAACATAAGCACGACCAACAGGAATGCCAGGAACGGGGAATGTCCTATAGTGTACCGCTCAAAGTAAAAATAAGGCTTACGGTTTTTGACAAGGATTTGGAAACCGGTGTCTCGACCATCCGCGATATTAAGGAAGAAGACGTATTTTTTGGCGAGATTCCGTTGATGACGGACAACGGGACATTCGTTATAAACGGCACGGAGCGTGTAATCGTTTCTCAGCTTCACCGCTCGCCCGGAGTGTTTTTCAAAGGCGATCGAGATGATTATCTGGCGAAGATAATTCCGTACCGAGGCTCGTGGGTAGAATTCGAATACGACCAAAAAGGTCTTCTGCACGCCCGGCTCGGCAAGCGAAAAATTCTGGCGACGATCTTTTTGCGTGCACTCGGTTTGTGGCTCAGCCCGCAAATCGATATGAAAACGGTTTCGGACAACATTTTGGAAGAGGTTGTAAAAAACGCCGAATACAATAATGGCGACATTCTGAAATTGTTTTACACGGTCGACGAAGCAATGGTCGAGAAAGGAAAGCTTTACCTGAAAGTAAAGCAGGAAGGCGATTCCAATCTCACAGGCATGCGTGCCGAAGAAGATATTAAAGATAAAAAGGAAGAAGTAACGCGAGTCGGTAAAAAGGTTACGCAGTCTGCACTGCGCGAACTGCGAAAGCTCGGAATCGATAAGGTCGAAGTCTCGCCGAACGATTTCGAAGCCGCTTTCGCTTTGAGCGATGTGGTGAATACCGAAACCGGCGAGGTCATCATCGAGTCGAATACGGAAATTTTACCCGCGAAGCTTCAGCAGATCATCGAAGAAGGCGTCGCAAGCTTTGAGGTATTTTTCCCGAAGAAAGATGTGATCGGCGAGGTAATCACGAATACGCTGAGAAAGGATGCGATATCAAAGCCGGTCGATGCGCTGCTCGAAATTTACCGCAAGATGCGTCCGGGCGATCCGCCGACCGTGCCTACCGCATATCACCTGCTCGAAGGAATGTTCTTCGACGCCCGGCGCTTTGATCTTTCGCGGGTTGGACGCTTAAAGTTCAACATCAAGATGGGACGGCCTGAAAAGGACCGTATCGAGGACTCGCTGCTCGACGCCAAGGATTTTGTCGAAGTCGTTAATTATCTTTTGCGAATGAAACGCGATAGCGAAAATTACAGCCAGGATGATATCGATCACCTCGGCAACCGCCGCGTCCGCGCTGTCGGTGAGCTGCTCGAAAACCAATTCCGCATCGGTCTGGAGCGAATGGAACGCGCTATCAAGGAAAAAATGTCCATACAGCAGGACATGTTTACCACGATGCCGCGCGACCTCGTGAACGCCAAACCGGTAACGGCGGCGGTTCGCGAATTCTTCGGTTCGTCGCAGCTTTCGCAGTTCATGGATCAGACCAACCCGCTTTCCGAGATCACGCACAAACGGCGTCTTTCGGCACTCGGGCCCGGCGGTTTGTCCCGCGAACGCGCGGGGTTCGAAGTCCGCGACGTTCACCCGACTCACTATGGCCGCATTTGCCCGATCGAGACGCCTGAGGGCCCGAACATCGGTCTCATTTCGTCACTTTCGTGTTTTGCGCGGATCAACGAATTCGGATTTATCGAATCGCCTTACCGCCGCGTTGAGAACGGACGTGTGATCGAATATGTGAAGATCCACAACGGCGGCGACAGCGGTTTTAAACCTAATGCGCATGTGCCGCTTGAGGATGTCGAGGCGGCAAACGCCAAGCTGAAAAAAGGCGCCAAAGCAGCCGAGTTCGAGCCGTTCCCGTTTTATCTGACCGCCTGGGAAGAGGATAAGTGGATCATCGGCCAGGCGAATATCGAGCTGGACGAGAAAGGAAATCTGGTAAACAAACGCAATGCCGCGCGTCAGAAAGGTGAATTTATCACTGCGGATAAAGGCGAGATTCAATATATGGACGTTTCGCCGAAACAGCTTGTTTCGGTGGCCGCCAGCCTGATTCCTTTTCTCGAAAACGATGACGCCAACCGTGCATTGATGGGTTCGAACATGCAGCGTCAATCGGTGCCGCTTCTTCGTGCCGAATCGCCGTACGTCGGCACCGGAATGGAAAAGATCGCGGCCCGCGATTCGGGTGCGGTCGTAATTGCAAAACGTGACGGCGTCGTCGATTACGTCGATTCCGAGCGTATTATCGTCAAAGCCGACCACCAGGTTGACGGCACGATCTCGCGTGAAGTTACGGCGGACATTTACTCTCTCGTTAAATTTAAGCGGTCGAATCAGAACACTTGTATTAACCAGCGCCCGATAGTTGATGTCGGCGAGCGCGTTAAAAAAGGCCTTGTAATTGCCGACGGGCCGTGTACAGATCGCGGCGAGCTTGCCTTGGGAAGAAACGTGCTGGTCGCGTTTATGCCGTGGCGCGGTTACAACTTTGAAGACGCCATTCTGGTCTCCGAAAAGCTCGTGAAAGAAGATTATTATACCTCGATCCATATCGAGGAGCTTGAAATCGAAGCGCGAGACACAAAACTGGGACCGGAGGAGATCACGCGGGATATTCCGAATATCGGCGAGAATATGCTTCGTGATCTGGACGAATCGGGGATTATCCGAATCGGCGCGCAAGTTCGGCCGGGCTCGATCCTGGTCGGAAAAGTTACGCCCAAGGGCGAGACACAGCTGACCGCTGAAGAAAAACTTCTCCGCGCGATCTTTGGTGAAAAAGCCGGCGATGTTAAGGACGCTTCGCTGACGTGCCCGCCGGGAATCGACGGGACGGTCGTTGATGTTCAGGTTTTCACCCGCAAGGGACAGGACAAGGACGAACGCTCGCTTGATATCGAGGGAATGGAGGAAGACGATCTTCGCCGCGATCTCGAAGACGAAATTCGAATTCTGCAGGAGCAGCGTGACGAACGTATCTATGAGCTGTTCGACGGACGAAAGCTGACCAAGGATTTGACCGACGGCAAGGATGTCCGCATCAAGAAAGGCGAAACGCTGAGCCGCAAAGCACTTCGTGATATCGATGTCAAAGTTTTACGAAAAGCCGAGGTTTCCGCCGGATCAATCGATATAACGGCGGAAGTAAAAGAGTACGAGCAGCGCACCGACCGCCAGATCAACATCTTGAGCGACATCTACGAGGAAAAGATCACCAAGCTCAAGCAGGGTGACGAGCTTCCTCCGGGCGTTATCAAAATGGTCAAGGTGTTTGTCGCGATGAAGCGCAAATTGAGCGTTGGCGACAAGATGGCCGGGCGCCACGGCAATAAAGGCGTTATCGCCCGCATTCTGCCTGAAGAAGACATGCCATATCTGCCGGACGGAACGCCGGTCGAGATCGTGCTCAATCCGCTCGGCGTGCCGTCGCGTATGAACGTCGGGCAAATTCTCGAGACGCATCTCGGATGGGCCGCACGCGTGCTTGGCCTACACTTTGCGACGCCGGTCTTTGACGGTGCGAGCGAGAAAGAGATCAAGAAATATATCGGCGACGCCAACGGAGTTTACGATGAATTAAAACTTCCGCCTTCGGTTGGACTCTCGGGCAAAACGCGGCTTTACGACGGTTTGACGGGCGATCAGTTCGAGCAGAAAGTAACTGTCGGTTACATATACATGCTCAAGCTTTCGCACCTTGTGGACGATAAGATCCACGCACGCTCGATCGGGCCATACTCGCTCATCACGCAACAGCCTCTGGGTGGTAAAGCCCAATTCGGCGGACAGCGTTTCGGCGAAATGGAAGTGTGGGCGCTCGAAGCATACGGCGCCGCTCATATTTTGCAGGAGCTTCTGACCTGTAAATCCGACGACGTGGCCGGCCGCTCGAAGATCTACGAAACGATCGTCAAAGGCGTTTCAAACTTCGAGCCCGGAATTCCGGAATCGTTTAACGTTTTGGTTCGCGAGCTGCAGTCGCTCTGTCTCGATGTCGAGCTTATTACGGAAGACGAGATCGATCCGGAAGAAGTGGCGGCAGGCGTCGATGCAATTGTAGGGGTGGACTAAAGATAAGTCGTGAGTCGAGAGTCGAGAGTCGAGAGCAGGATGCTC
>JACDAY010000115.1 GCA_013695195.1 Blastocatellia bacterium
GCGTCAAGTTGCTCGTTATCGGGGAATCGACAGTAGCCGGTTTAGGCGCGCGCAGCCACAAGACGGCGATGGCCGGGCAGTTTGCAGGCCGCTTGAGCTCGAGGCTCGGCAAAACTGTGAACTGGACGGTGCTCGGCAAAAACGGCGTTACTGCCAGAAGAACGATCGACGAGCTCGTGCCTATGATTCCCGGCGAAACTTATGATTACATTCTCGTCGGACTCGGCGGAAACGATGTGATGAAACTAAGCAGCCCGCGAAAATGGCGGCGCGATATGACCGAGCTGCTCGGAATTCTGCGCAAACGTAACCCGAACGCCGCGTTTTTTCTGTCGAACTGCCCGATGATCAAACTTTCGCCGGCCATTCCGCACCCGATCAAATTCATCTTGTGGGAGCTCTCCAAGCTTCACGATGCAAATATAAAGGACCTGACCCGCACAATGGACAGGGTTTTTTATTACCATCAGCCGCGTCATCTCGCCCCGGAAGGTTTTTTTGCCGACGGCATTCATCCATCCGAAAAAGGCTACTCTGACTGGTCAGATTCGATGATGGAATTTTTCGACAAAAACTATAAATGGTAAGTAGCGAAGACATCGCTGCCCGGCTGTCTGCGCTTGTCGATGAGCATTTTGAATGGCTCTTTATCCACGACAGCGGCAAAACGTTTCCGGTTCAAAAATCCGAGATTGAGATTCTTTGCGAGGAGAAAAAGATTTTTTTCGGTTTTCCTGGCGAAAAAGGTTTCAGGGCGTGGCGGATAGAAGAATTTTCGGTCGCCGGTGAAGAAATCAGGCTCGACCTTGCGGCTGATTTCGGCCGCGCAAAGGAAACGATCAATCTGATTCCGCGCGCATCGGCAAGGGAACTGAGCCTGAATATCGAGAGATCCCGTCTCGTTAAAGCAAACGAAATAGCCGCGATAATTATCGAATATAATGTTCATACAAGACTCGTCCGTGTCGCCTTGAACAAAGGAAACGGGCGGCTCGCACAAATTTTTATCGAAGATCTGGCCGGAGTTCAAACTGCGGTGTTGTCCGATGTTTCAGAAATTTCGACTCCCGAAACGCTTCTCACAACTGCGATCCTTTGGCTGGAGAAGCTTCTGCAGCGGCGAAAGAAGCCGATTGACGAACTTTGGATCGTCAGCGAAAAGAAATATGTACGAAACCTGCAAAAACTTCACGGCCTGCTGAATCAAAAAGCAAAAGCCCGCATCAAGATCATCGAGATTTCAAGCAATGCAGTAACGCCGAAAATACGGGAGCTTACAAGCTTGAAGGTTTCAGATCTCTGGCGCGGGAAAGCTAAAAAACTCATTCTTCCTGCCGAAGTTGAAAAGAGCGAAACGGCACAGGCGATCATCGCACTTTCGCCGGACAAGATCGACGTTATTTTCTCAAAACAAGGTGAAACACTACGATTTTTAGGTTTGCCGTTTGCGCGTGTTCGCAGAATGTTGGGAAGAGAACGGGCGTGGTTTGGCATCGACCACAAGAGGCGGCCGCTGACCGATAAATCCTGGAGCGAGCTTCTGCAATTGCTGGAACAGTTGGATACGTACCGAAGGCCGGATACTGCGGGCAAGCGGCACGACCTTTACCGGCTTTCGCCGGAATCGTGGCTCGAAGCGATCCTGCGCCGCAATATTAAGCTTCTTGACGCAAACCTGATCCTGTCGCCGATCTACAATCAGTTCCGGACATCAGCAGACAAGATCGATCTATTGGCTCTGCGTAAAGACGGACGGCTCGTTATCATTGAGCTGAAAACTTCACCGGACCGCGAAATGCTGTTCCAGGCGGCGGATTATTGGCGAAAGATCGAGCTGCAAAGACGCCGCGGCGAGTTGAAAAAAGCCAGAGCATTCGGCGATCTTGAGATTATAGATAAGCCGGCGCTCGTTTACACCGTCGCGCCAGCACTCAGCTTTCATCGCGAGTTCGAATATTTCGCAAAGATGCTCTCGAAAGAAGTCGATTTATGGCGTTTCGAGCTTCACGAAAATTGGCGTGAGGATTTAAAGGTGATCGCAAGAAAAAACTATAACCGATAAATTAGCCGCACGAGCAGTTGTCAGAAGTTAGACGTATTGAGATTTTTTCAACTGACAACCGACTATTGATAACTGACTACTGTTGCAGCTATTCATTCCTGCTCACAAATTTATATCCGATTCCGCGCACTGTCCGGACGATTTGCGGGTTGTTCGGTTCGTCTTCGAGGTATTTTCTTAACCGCACAATAAAATTATCGATGGCGCGCGTGTCGGTGTCCTCCTGCAGATCCCAGACGTCTTCCAAAATGGTCTTTCGCGATACGGTCCGGCCTTCGTTTTCGATCAGATACCGCAAGAGCTTTATCTCCA
>JACDAY010000157.1 GCA_013695195.1 Blastocatellia bacterium
TACGAGAATACGCGGCGACCGGTCAAAAAAGTGTTTCACATTTTTCCGATTGATCTCTTTCAATGTTCGAGGCGGGCCAGAAAGATCAGCCAGGTTCCAAAGCTATTTTTCAACTGTCGCCTCGTCAACAAGCATCACGGGTATTTCGTCGCGGATCGGATAGACTAACGAACATTCAGGATTCGTGCATTTCAGGCCGCTTTGATCGGCTTTTAGCTCGATTTTAGATTTGCACTTGGGGCAGCGAAGTATTTCTAAAAGTTCGGGGCTGATAGCCATAATTGAAACTCCAAATTCGTACAACAGACTATTAGCCTGTTGCGACAGACAAACAGTCTGTCGCTTGTTCTTAAGCTCGATAAACCCAGGCGTTAGCACTGACATTGTTTCCGTCATGATAACCGCCCGTGATCAAAACTTTTCCGTTTTGCAGCAGCGTTGCCGTCGCAAACAACCGTTTTGTTCCCATGTCGCCGTCGGCAAACGAAAAAATGTTGGTCGCCGGATCGAATACTTCAGCCCGGTTTGCACCGCCCGCGATCAAAACTTTGCCGTTTTTTAAGAGTATTGCCGTGCCTTGCAATTTGTAACGGGCAGTATTCATATTGCTTCGGACAGTTGTAAAAGTTCCGTTGGCGGGATTAAAAATTTCCGCGTTTCGATACGCTCCGTCGCCGTCGCGCTCATCCGAGCCGCCAATAATCAAAATTCTGCCGTCCGCCAGCCGAGTCGCCTCGTGTTTATGCCGCTTGACGGTTAAATGTCCCGCAGCTTCAAAATTCCCGTTTGCAGGATTGTAGATTTCGGCGCTTGTGTAAATCGTAATGTCCGCTCGTCTACCCTTATGGCCGCCTGTTATAAACACTTTCCCGTCATTCAGCAAAGTCGCCGTATGAGACTCACGCGGCGCCGCCATCTGGCCGGTCGCCATAAAAGAATTGGTTTGCGGATCAAAAAGCTCGG
Source organism: Blastocatellia bacterium (assembly GCA_013695195.1). GTDB lineage: Bacteria > Acidobacteriota > Blastocatellia > Pyrinomonadales > Pyrinomonadaceae > OLB17. The sequence goes on from JACDAY010000157.1 coordinate 964, forward strand.
CATCAGCCAAGAATGTCCAGCCCGTTCCGACACCGCCGGCAAGAAGAACCTTACCGTCATTCAAAAGTGCGGCGACGTGGCCGCTGCGAGCCGTAACCATTCTTCCAACTGACGTAAACCGATTTGTTGCCGGGTCATAAACTTCCGCGCTGTTCAGATAATCGCCGTTGTAGCCGCCGGAAATTAAGACCTTGCCATTTGGCAGGAGCGTTGCCGTATGACCGGAGCGCTCTGTCGTCATACTTTCCGCCAATGCAAAAGCATTTGTCGCCGGATCAAACACTTCAACGCTCGACAAACCACCGCCGGCGCCGACAAATCCGCCCGCAATCAAAACTTTGCCACTGCCCAAAAGCGTCGCCGTGTGCGCGGCGCGTTTTGCCGTCATGTTCCGAATTGCACTGACAACCCCATCATTGAGCGCGGTCCTCTGTTCATCAGTTACAACCACGGCGCGACAACCTGGAACAAAAATAAAAGTCGTCACCAACATTAGAAAAAGCGACACTTCCTTTTTCGCATTTCTCATAATATTTTTCTCACAAAATTATAATTAAAGAGTGACCCGTACCGCCCAACAACATTCTTAATGCAAAGATGTCATAACAACATCTTTGAAATTTTGTGTCGACGCCATCGACGACAAAGAAATAACATTGACGCTGTTGAACAATAATAAAACACTAAATTTCATATTTTGTAGAAACTATTGGCAACCGCAGGTAATTCTGACTCATTCAACATTAGCTTGCGGCTTCCGTCTTTGTGCCGCATTCGGGGCAGAACTTTGCTCCCGCAGCTAATTCGAACTGACAATTAGAGCATTTGGCCTTTTCCTGTGTTGTGCCGCATTCCGAGCAGAATTTCGCACCCTCGCGTAGTTCCGCTCCGCATTTTACGCACGGCACTTTCCCGACTTCCATCTTGCCGCCGCAATCCGAACAGAATTTAACACCGGCAGCGTTCTGTTTGCCGCATGTGGGGCATAAAACTCCGGACGCTTGTCCGCCTTGCGCCTGCTGGCCAAAGGCATTGGCCATTTGGCCGCCGACGGCAAATCCCGCACCCAAACCGGCGCCAAGGCCTGCACCGCCGCCTTCGTTTTGCGCCGCGTCGCGCAAGGCGTCGGCGGCCTGAAACTGCATGTAATTCTGGGCATCCCCGAGCGCTCCCATCGAGGAACGTTTGTCCATCGCCGCTTCGACTTCGGGCGGAAGGCTTATGTTTTCGACATAAAACTTCGTAACCTCAAGGCCGTAGCCTTTAAAATCTTCGTTGATCTTGGCGCGTAAACTCTCGCCGACTTCCTTATATTGCGCCGCCAGATCGAGGGCGGGAATCTTCATTTCGCCCAAAGCGTCCGAAAATTCGGTTACGATTGCACGCTTTAACTGCCCGTCGATATCCTCGGTTTGAAAATGAGGGTTAGTTCCGGCGATCTCCTTTATAAATTCGCCAGGATCGGAAACCCGCAGGCTGTAAGCGCCGAACGCACGCAGGCGGACTATGCCGAAATCGGCATCGCGAAGCATTATCGGATTCGAAGTTCCCCACTTCATATCGGTAAATTGTTTCGTGTTTACAAAATAAACTTCCGATTTCATCGGCGAGTTAAAGCCGTATTTCCATGCGCCGAGTTTCGACAAAATCGGCGTATTTCCGCCGTCGATCGTGTAACGCCCCGGAGTAAAAACGTCGCCGATCTGCCCCTCGAATACGAAAACCGCTGCCTGCGATTCACGAACGATAAGCTGCGCTTCGTTCTTGATCTCCTGCCCCGCAACCGGAAACCGATAAAGCAGCGTGTCCTTCGAATCATCCAGCCACTCAATTACCTCAATAAACTGATTCAACGCCGCCTCTTTAACTTTGTCGAGAATACCCATTTTCAAATCTCCTTGTTCTAATCTAACGATAGAATATCTCACAAAGTTTCGTGAATTGGAAATTTTAACCTTAGGTCAGGATCAATGAGTAGGGCATGGTTGACGGGCAGTTGATGCCTCTCACGCTAAACTTCCGGAGAGAACCGCTGCATCAACTCCACAAATCGCGGATCGGAACGAAGCGAATCGAAAAGGGGATCAACGCGTCCGTAATTCCGCATCGAACCTCGTTTTTCGAGATTCTTTTCGACATAATCACATGCATTTTTGGTGTCGCCAAGCAGAACATAACGCGACGCGATGTGGTTTTCGAGATTATGCATGTCTTTGAGTTCTGTCTTCATGAACTCGATCTGTTTGAGCCAAAACCCACGAATGCCGTTTGTTTGGTACGTCTGTCGCAGCGGCGCTATGGTATCCGACCGGGAAATCTCCCGTTCCTTCAAATGATGTTCAAAAGCTTCTTCGTATCGCCCGTTAAGTTCGTAAATGCGGGCCAGAAAGAAATGAGCACGTTCGGTTCCCGGCGCAAATTCGAGAATTCTTCGGAATTGCAATTCAGCACGATCATATTGTTTTGTGAAATAGAAATGAGCTCCAAGATAGATCGCGTTGTTAACCGAAGTAGGGTCGAGCGACTCGGCCTTTTTTAGCACCCCATATGCCTCGTCGAATCTTCCCCACGCGTTCAGCAGCATTCCCAAGCGGGCGTATGGTTCCGCAAAACTCGGATTCAGCTCGATTGCCCCTCGAAAATATTGTTCCGCCTCTGTCCAACGGGAATACCGAACAAAGCTGACCGAGCCCATTGAAGTATGAGCTTCGGGTGAGGCCGGATCCAGCTCAAGCGCCTTTTGGGCGGCCGTTTCAGCTTTTGCGAATGCTTCTTCGGTGGACAAAACATTTCGTTGCTGAAGCAAATGGTAACTGTCGGAGATTCCGGTATATGCCGCCGCAAAATTCGGGTCGGCGTCGATTGATTTCTGGAAGTAATCGAGCGCTGCGAAATACGATTCACGCTTTCGCTGATTCCAAAGAAAACGCCCTTTCAAATATGCTTCGTAGGCTTCGCTGTTGACCGGCGTCCTGTTGTTTTGCTCCTGTCTATCGGCAAGGGAGAAATCCCGCCGCAGCCGGCTTGAGATAGTGTCCTGCAAGGCGAGTAGTTTATTTGTCTGTCCGTCGAATTGTTCCGACCATAACTGGTCGCCGTTTTTCGCCGATATCAGCTGGAGCGTTACCCGCAGCCGGCCGGCTTCCTCCTGCACCCTGCCCTCAAGAACCGCATCGACACCGAGTTCGCGTCCCGCATCGACTGCGTTATGCATTTCGCCCGAAAATTTCAAAACCGAATTTGTCGGAGGAACAACTATATTTTCAAATCCGCCCAGACGCGTGATGAGGGCATCGGTTATCCGCAGTCGTAGCTCCTCGTCCCCGGTGTTGCGGGAAAAGGATTTCAGCGGCAAAACCGCGATGCTCTTTATCGCGGATCTTGCGGCTTTTGATGGGCTGAATGGCCCGTACAGTAAAAGCCCAGCCCCGCCGGCGAGCAACAAGAGTACTATCCCCGCGGCAAAAGCAGACTGGGCGCGACTGATTCTTCGCTTTGCACTCGGTATTTCGTTGAAAGCAGACGGTATTTCGTCAAACACCTCTTCCCGCTCCTCGATTACAGTATCCGAAAGCGTTCGCTTTTCAATTACCAATTGCCGAGTAGCGCCGTTTGGAACCTCGCGCACGTTGGCGGCGAACCGGTAGCCTCGACGCGGCACGGTCTGGATACTACCGTCTTCGCCCAAAACCTTTCGCAGGGCGGAAACCGCATTGTTCAAATTTCCCTCTTCGACGAACGTGTCCTGCCAGACGGCGCTCAAAATTTGGTCGCGCTCGACAAGCTCGCCGTGCTCCGCGATCAGCACGGCGAGAACGTCAATTGCCTTTGGCGGGAGCAGGACAGTATCGCCCCCCCGCCACAAAACCCGCTTTTCGGCATCGAAGCGAAATTCTCCGAACTCATATATATGATTGATTCTATTAGAGATAGTCCGCATTACAAATTCGTGACAAATTTCTGACAACTTCTACAGGACTTTTCGACTGCCAAAGCATAAAACCTTTATACGCAGAAAGCAAGCAAATTTCCAGCGGTTCGGATCTGTTGCTCAAGTCGATTCGAGACTAAGGAAAAGGCAGCAGGTCCGAAAATGCACAAACGAAAACTGATAGCAAAAGGAGAATAAGACAATGAGATTTAGAAAGCTTACATTAGCGGCCGGCATCGCGGCCATCGTTACATTCGGATTTCTTTCAGGCGCATCGAGTTCAGCATCGGAAGGCGCGGGAGCAAGGGCGCTTGAAGGGTCATGGCAAGTAAGCCTGACCCCTACATATGACCCAAATGTCACCGGTTTTAACGAAATGATGACGTTTGGAGCGGGCGGCGCAATTGTCGAGAGCAACAATTATCCGTTTCATCTTTTAGGCCTGACGGCCGGCCCGGGACACGGAACATGGCGTTATGCGGGAGCGCGGAATTTTCCATTTACCTTTATCAAATTTTTATTCGCTACAAACGGGCAAGCCGCCGGAACGCTAAAAGTTTCAGGCACGATCACCTATTCCCACACCGACGATACCTGGAGCGGTCCCGCGACCGTGGCGATCTGCGACACCGCGGCGAATAACTGCACCGTCATCGATATAACAAATGGACAAGCCAAGCGAATCGCCGCCGGGCAATAGTTACGGCATTCGATCCTGCCGAAGTAACGATCGGAGCTTTAGAACTCTTTCCCTTAAGCTCCGATCCGACCTTGCCGCGGCTCGAATTCACAGGCCTTTCAGTATTGCCAAAGAATAAAACTGTTTCACGCGGAAATCAAGGATTTTTGGACAGTTGCGGAAACCAGAAGATCAATCAGTCGATCGATAAAAAACATGCGTCGAACAAAATTCACTCGAATACGGAACGAAACACTGGAAACGATCCTGATCCGGCGCAGCGAAAATTCCGCTCGCGTTTTTTGGTGCGCGGATTGCGGCGGCGACACCGTTTGGCTAAATGTAGCGGAAACCTCGTTTGTCTGCGGTTCCTCGGTACGAGAGATCTTTCGTCGGGTCGAAGCCGGCTCGGTACATTTCCAGGAAACAGCGGACCGCCAACTGCTGATCTGCGAAAGATCGCTGGCCCGTAAGAATCCGGCTTAGGGGGTATAGGGAACGAAACGAAAGCAAAAACTCAAAAAACAAACTCAGAAAAAAAGAACAAAGATTCACAAGGAGAAATCATGAATAGCCTACAAACACTACGAAACAAATTTTCAATCGGCATACTTCTGGCAATTGCGATTTTCGCTTTTCCCTTACTCGCGGCCGCTCAGGGAAAGATCGCTTTCACGTCTAATCGAGACGGCAACAAGGAAATCTATGTTATGAACCCGGACGGAACGAGTCAGACTCGTCTGACCAACAACTCCACGTCTGATGACGGGCCTGCATTCAGCCCCGATGGCAGCAAGATCGCGTTTCAAGCCGTACGCGACGGCGACGCCGAAATCTACGTAATGAATGCGGATGGCTCAGCCCAGACCAATCTTACTAATCATGCGGGAACGGATGACGGACCAACATTCAGTCCCGACGGCAGTAAGATTGCCTTTACCTCCTTTCGAAATGGTACTGCAGATATCTATGTAATGGACGCTAACGGAACGAACCAAATCAGACTGACGACCAGCGGTGGTTCCGCCCCGGCGTTTAGCCCCGACGGCAGCAAGATCGTCTTTATGTCCTTTCGTGACGGCAACTACGAGATATTCCTGATGAACGCCGACGGCTCAGGTCAGACCAACGTTACCAATAACTCGGCTCAGGAACTAGATCCAACATTCAGTCCCGACGGCAGTAAAATTGCTTTCCGCTCCAACCGCGACGGCGACTATGAGATCTACGTAATGAACGTCAACGGCTCAGGCCAGACAAATCTTACTAATAACACGGGTAACAACTTCGACCCAACATTCAGTCCCGACGGTAGTAAAATTGCTTTTCAATCTTCTCGCGACCTTAATCCTGAGATTTATGTAATGAATGCCGACGGCTCAAACCAAGCCAATCTGACCAGCGATCCGGCAATCGACGGCGCTCCGTCATGGGGCAGCCAGACGCCAGCACAGGCCGGAAAAATCGTTTTCTTTTCCGATCGTGATGGCAACTTTGAGGTTTATACAATGAATCCCGACGGTTCGAATCAGGTCAATCGGTCAAACCATCCAGCTCGTGACCTTTTTCCGGCTTTTAGCCCTGACGGCTCTAAGATCGCGTTTCAATCATCGAGGGACGGCGGGCTAGATGAGATTTATATCATGAACGCAGACGGCTCAAGTCCCGTACGTCTTACGGATGATCCTGCAGAAGATCTCTGGCCCAAATTTAGCCCTGACGGGTCCAGAATCGTATTTGCGTCGAATCGTGATGGTGATACCGACATATACATTATGGACGCGGATGGAAGTGATTTTTCGCAGCTAACGAACGCTGCCGGATTAGATCTGGAACCCGAATTCAGTCCGGACGGAAGTAAGATCGTATTTACCTCCTCTCGTACCGGAGATCAGGAAATATATATAATGGATGCAAACGGAGCTAATCAGGTCCAATTAACGAATAATTCGGCGGCGGTACGCGAACCGACGTTCAGTCCCGACGGAAGCAAAATCGCCTTTAGTTCGAACTTCAACCTCCCGACAACTAACCATGATATTTTCATAATGGACGCGAATGGTTCAAACCCGATAAACCTGACCAATCAAGCGGCCCACGATCTGATGCCCTCGTTCTCTCCAGACGGCTCAAGGATTTTATACTCGTCGAATCAAGACATTGTATTCAATTTATCCAGACAGATATTCGCCATGGATGCAAACGGCTCAAATATTAGCGCCCTTACCGAACTATCTACAGCCAGAGACTCATATCCGTCGTGGGTCAATTCGATCACTTCGCTTGACCCCACGCCGCCGGTCGTCACTTCAAACATTTCGGGCACGCTTGGAAATAATGGCTGGTACACAAGCAATATCGGCGTTTCGTGGACGGTTACGGACGGGGGATCCGAGGTGAGCAGTCAAGATGGTTGTGATGAGCAAAACGTCACAGCCGACACGGCCGGTGTGACTTTCACGTGTTCTGCTACG
>JACDAY010000172.1 GCA_013695195.1 Blastocatellia bacterium
CGAATTCTGTATTTTCGGCATAGCGCGACGATCTTTTCGTACGTTTCAGCAGGCAATTGAGGTATCACGCGGTCATCTCCTTTTTGGCGGCTTCCGGCATTCCGTACGATTCTTTGTCATTCGGATAGTTGCCGCTTTTGACGTCGTCCATCCAATGAGTTATCGCGGAGGATATTACTTCGCTAACATTCGCGTACTGGCGGACGAACCGTGGTTGGCGGCCGAAAGTGAAGCCGATCAGATCATGCAGTACCAAAACTTGTATGTCGCAGCTTGAACCGGCGCCGATGCCAACAGTTGAAATTTTCAAATCATTCGTAATGATCTCGGCTATCTCGCGCGGAATGAGTTCCAGGACGATCGCAAAAGCTCCGGCCTCTTCAAGTATTTTTGCGTCTTCGATGAGCTTGTTGGCATCAATGGCAGTCTTGCCCTGGACGCGGTAGCCGCCGAGTTTATGTACGGATTGCGGCGTCAGGCCTATATGTGCCATGACTGGGATTTCTTCGTCAACAAGACGCTTGACGAGATCGACACGGTTGCGTCCGCCTTCGAGCTTTACAGCCTCGGCTCCGCCGCCCTTTAATAGCTTCATAGCGTTCCGGACCGCCTTATTATCGCCTGTGTGATAGCTGCCATAAGGCATGTCCGCGACGATCAAAGCACTGCTTGCACCACGTTTTACAGCTTTTGTAGCAGAAAGAATCTCATCCAAAGTTACCGGAATCGTGTTTCCATATCCATGGATAACATTGCCCATGCTGTCGCCGACGAGAATTATGTCAACACCGGCCTCGTCCACAATACGTGCGGTCGGGTAATCATATGCCGTTAAGCAAACAAGCTTTTCACCTTTTTCTTTCGCCGCCCGCAGAGCCGGGACATAAACTTTTTCAGGTTGGTCTGGTTTTAGATAGGCCATAAATTTGTCCTAAGTCTAGTCTTTCGTGTTTTCTAAGTCTAGCTGTTTGACACCAAATCCCGGGACGGCGGCAAATTCGGATTCCACCTCGTTACATATGCTCTGTCTTTGCATTCGCGCAGGATCGTTCCGATATTCTTGTGAAAGACCGGATGGATAAATGCGGATGCGATTTCATTCATTGGAACGAGCACGAAATTGCGCAGATGGGCACGCGGATGCGGAAGCGTCAAAAAAGGCGTATCGGTTCTTTCGTCAGCATAGAACAGAAGATCTAAATCGATGGTGCGGGGCTTTTTCAACGATTTGTCGGCGCGTCCCAATAAATACTCGATCCGAAGCAGGCGTGCCATCATTTGCGAAGATGTTATGCCGTCGGCCTTGATTTCCGCCGCCATATTTAAAAAGTTCGGCGAATTCTCGATCCCGACAGGCTCCGTTTCATATATGCCGGAAAGCTTTGTAACAAGAAAGCTGGCTTCCATCAGCCCGCGCACGGCGAGCAGAAGATTGCCCGCCCTATCGCCCAGGTTTGAGCCGATCCCGATATATGCTGTAATAGTTTCGGATTCCACACTCGGTCAGAGAAAAATGCAAACTTATTTTGCGAGAAATCCGGCTGGAGTGCAAATGAAGTAATGGTTCTGAGAACCTTTAATCGATCTTTCCGTTAAAATTCGCCAGGCTTAAGACGATCTCATCTATTAAGGCGGTTCTATCCCCGGGCACAGGTACACCATTAACAATTAATGACAGAATGAGCTGCTCGCCTCCGCCGGTCTTTATGTAACCCGAAAGTGCGGAAACCTGATCGATGGTGCCGGTTTTTCCGCGAATATTACCGGCAGCGGCGGTGCCTTTGAAGCGGTTTCCCAGCGTTCCGTCTACTCCGCCGATTGTCAGGGAATCGCGCCAAGCCTGTGAATGTTTGCTCTGCTTTGACATATAAGTGTAAAGCTGGACGACCGTGTTTGGCGTGATAAGATTGTGCCGCGAAAGGCCGCTGCCGTCGTGCTGTACTATTTCGTCGGGTGACACGCCGATGCCGGTTAGAAATGTTTTGACGACGCCGATCCCGATCTCGGAGCTGTCTTTTGGAATATTCGGTGTCAACGGCGATACGGCCGGTGATTCGATTCGTTTCCGTTCCTCTTCACCGAGCGTCCAAAGCAGCGTTTCGGTGTACATATTCTGGCTCACTTTCATCGTTTTTGACGCGATGAGACTAAGCGGGGGCGATTCGAGTTTTGCGATCTCGACCGATTCCAGCGGCGGAAGAGTGCCCGTTGTCTGTGTCCGAAATTGGCCGCTAATCGTTACACCTTTTTGTTCCAGCCGCTGTTTCAGCAGTGCTGCGAAAAGCCCGGCGGGACGCGAAACGGTAACCGAGCCGGTGAAGCCCGCATTTCCAAACGGCAGCGTTCCTGTGATCTCGAGTTGATTTTGCCCGAGTATCTTTTCGATTTTCAAGGTTCGCTGCGCACCGGACGCAGTTGTCATGCAAAGATTTTTTACCCGGTAGACCGGATTATACGGAGAGAGATTGACGGTACAGGCGTAACCGACAGGACCGGGGCGAACAGCAAGATCGATCGCGTTATCATTTAGCGGCAGAGCCGAAACTTCCGCGCCGTAATACCATTGGAGATCGTCCCATTCCCAACTGCCGGGAATCGGATTGCCTTTGAAATACGAATCATCGGCGACTATACTGCCTTCGATACGTTTTACGCCAGCCGCAACGATTTTATCAGCTAGATCATCCAAACCCCTGTAATAATTTCCATCTGCAAAACTGGTCGAGATAGAAACATCGCCGCGCCCGTAAATGCGCAGATCGCCTTTCACGGTGCCGACAGAATCCGGCAGGGCAGCCGCGTAAACACTGGTAATAAATCGAAAATCGGGCGTGAGCTTTTCAAGCGCAGCCGCAACCGTGAAATTCTTCATGTTCGAGGCAGGCATGAAATATTTTTCGGCATTTTGTTCAAAAACTGTCCTGCCCGAATTGAGCGAAGTGATCTTTACTCCGACCTGACCTCGGCGGAGCACAGGTTTGGCAAGTAGAGTTCGAATCCCGGATTGCAGATCGGCGAGAGTTTGCGGGACAACAACGGCAGTCTTCGGCGATGCTGCCGGTGTCGGCGACGGAACAGTAGTTATTTGACTTCGGATATCCTGGGCCGCAAAACCCGTAACAATAAAGGAAAGACCGAAAGCCAAAGCGAGATTAATTTTTAATGACTTTAATTTCAGCATAGTAAAACAAATTTAATTCGTCCGGAAAATTGCAAAAGAAAAAAAGCAGTAACTAACAAACAAGCTGTTACTGCTTTTGATGCAATAAACGATCTAAATATACGCTTACCAGCGAACGGGACGAAGGTCGGGGCCGATCACATGCGAACCGGAAATGACCTCAGGGCTGCGGTTGGGATTGACAAGGTTGCCGCCGTCGTTATGTGTAAAATGCGCTCCATACCAGACCACGACATCGTGGTCGATGACCGACTCGCCGTTTATAAAGGGATCGATCCTGATCGGGCCTGTGGTGTCCGTACAATTAATACAGGTTTCGCCGTCGTCTATCTCATTGACGAAATTCGGATTGGCACCAGCTGGAACCGTCAGATTTTTGTAGCGCAGAACCCAAAAATCGTTGACGCCAAAGGTATCGACAACACCGTCAGTTTTATTGGGAACCAGAGCATAGGCTTCGTTACCCGTGGAATTCTGGATCAACAAACTTCTATTCGTCGCCACGTTTTTGTTGCGGGTTATTTCGGTATCGATCGGCTGAAGGAATTTACGCCCGCGCTCTATTTGATAAACCCTGTTATTAGTGCCGACGATGTCAAAATCGAATCGCCAATAAGCGTGGTGGTGATGCACATCGCAAACACATCCGTTGATAGTGGCGCCAAAGCCGTATCGGGGACGAATAGTACCGTCGCTTCCAAACCGCCATTCGTTTATATATCTATACCAGCCGGCCTGCATTTCGGTGATCAGGACGACTTCGACGCCGTTCCCGACATCCTGTTGATAAACTGCCACGCCGCGGAAGTTTCCCCCATCCACTCCGGTTTCGATCGATGTTGTGGCAACGCCGCCGGGAGGCACAAGCCGTATTCCCGGTGCCGGGTCAGTCGAATTCGACGGCGTAGAAAAATTATCTTCCTGCCACTGCCAATCCCTGTAAGGGCCGCATGACGCAGGTGTGTACTGCACATTCAGAACGGGCACATGCCCGCGTTTCAAAACTGATTTTCCCCTGTATTTTACATCGCGCACCTCGATGCCGGATTTATTTGTTCCGGAGGAGGCGGAAGGCCTGATGACCAACATTTCCCAAAGCGGATTCTGGCCATCGTTTACTGTCAGCTGATACTGGCCGGGAGTGTTTTGAGGCGTAGTAGATTGGCCGGCAGAAGCAATGCCGCAGGATCCGTCAGAAGCTTTGGAGGAAGGAGGCGCATTTTCCGTATAGCGAATGACTTCACCCCGTCGGATGCTGACGCTGATAACTTCGGTCTGATCCGAGTTGGAGACGCGGAGACCGATATTAACAAGACGTTCCATCGTTCCGTCCAAAATAGTGGTTGGCGGCATCGGCTGAAACGTTTTAATACTGCCGGCCGTCAACTTCGATGAATATCTTTGATCTTTCTGCAAGATTGAAACAGCTTCGTCAAATTCAGCGTCATTCGGCGTCGGATTTCGATACTCTTTCCGGACGATTACGTTTTCTTTGCCCGCAAAATCGCTTTCGGCGACGATGGAACGGTCATTGGTATAATCATAAAATGCCACACGAAACCTGGTCGGCGACTTCGTGGAAGTGGATTTGTTCTCACTTTCAATATATGCGAATTCAAGAAGCCTGTACTTCGAGCCTTTTAACTGTGCCTGAACCGCCCCGCTTCGTTCGACACGAGCTATGGCTGCATCGACCTCCGACTGCGTCGGCCCCCAGGCGGTGATCTTAATGTCCACCGGCGGCCGCCTTTTGTTTCGTTTTGGCGTATTTTCACCGGCCGCGGCGTTTCCGGCAACAAATAATAGCGTTATAAAGAAACCAGCAAAAATATGGCTCCGTTTTCTCAACATTCAAACTCCTGTCTAATAAGTAATGGAAGATTTTCCGCGTAGGAACAATACTAAAATTTACCACTTTAGCAGCGTTAAGGTCAAGTTTTTCGATAGAACGGTAGTGGGTCAGTTCGTAATTCGGCCGCTTATTAGAACCCGATTTTGATGTTTCAACTGACCCACTACCATAGACCCTTAGCTACTATTTGCACTTTGAATAACCGCAATCCCTGCAATAATCGCATCCCGACGCATGTTCCAGCTGCCCGCCGCATTCCGG
>JACDAY010000186.1 GCA_013695195.1 Blastocatellia bacterium
GGGAATTTTGGAGAGATCGATTGACTGAACTTCTCCCAAACGCTGGCGGACCTGTGCAATTCTTGCCTGCACCATCGATTGGCGTTCCATCGCGGCTTTATATTCGGCGTTTTCCTTTAGATCGCCAAACTCCCGCGCATGCTGGATTTCCTTCGGCAATTTGAACTGCAATTCCACCTGAAGGCTGTCTAGTTCTTCCTGTAATTTTTTCTTTACTGCTTCCATAAGTTTAGTAAATGGTCGGCAGCAACAGAGGGCAGATAGTATTTGCCGCCAACTGCCGCTGCCTACCTCTCAATTTTTGTTTCTTTCGGCGCGGCGAATGAGATACCAATATCCCGCGCCGTGCGCACGAGCTGTCCGTCTATCGGGACTGTTTTGATATTGGCACAGGCTTCGGAAAGCGGGACAGTTGTAATAGTCCCGGCCTGCAATGCCACCATGTTTCCCGTTAGCCCGTTTGCAAGGGCCCGCACGGCGCACGCCCCGAAATTTGTTCCCAGCATCCGGTCGAAAGCGTTCGGGCTGCCGCCTCGCTGCAAATGCCCGAGAACGACGCAGCGGGCCTCTTTATTGGTCAGTTCCTCGACCCGACGCCTGACATGTTCACCCACGCCGCCTAACCGTAATTCGCCTTTATCGGCGTATGTCGCAGACTTTCCAACTTCGCTTGCTCCTTCCGCCACGACGATATTCGTAAATCGAGAGCCTCCTTTTTCCCGTGCAATAACCTTGTGCACTAGCGAATCGAAAGAGAAAGGAATTTCCGGTATCAATATTAGATCGGCGCTGCCGGCAAGACCAGCGTGCAGAGCGATCCAGCCGGTGTTTCGTCCCATAACTTCCAGAATCATTACACGGTCATGCGAAGCTGCGGTCGTGTGAAGCCGGTCGAGAGCTTCTGTAGCAATGTCGATGGCGGTCATAAAGCCAAATGTCAACTCGGTCGCAGCCAGATCGTTGTCAATCGTTTTAGGAACCCCGATGACCGGAAATCCGCGTTTATGAAACTGTTCTGCGATGGCTAAAGTTCCCTCGCCACCGAGCACTATCAGAGCCTCTATTTCAAGTATATCAAGATTAGCCAGAGCCTCGCCGATCGGCATTTCGGGGAAAAAAGGCTTTCCGTCAATCATTTTAACAAAGCTGCCGCGGTTTCGGGTGCCGAGAATCGTGCCGCCGCGAGGCAGGATGCCGCTGACACTCTTCGTCGTCAATTTCATCGTCTGAGTTTCGCCGAGAATTCCCTCGAAGCTGTCCTCGATTCCGACGCATTTCATACCGAACTCACCGATCGCTGTTCGGACGACGGCACGTATAACGGCGTTCAATCCAGGTGCATCGCCGCCGCCCGTCAAAATGCCGATCTGTTTATACATAGAAAAAGAGTTCGTAAGTAAAAAATAATTTTACTTCAGGAACTCAAACAAACGAAAATTTAAGCACGCAAAGTTAGGCCGCATTCACAATGACAAAGGCGGCATAAAATTCGATGGTGTTGACATAAGTTCTTAGCTCCGTTTGGGAGCGAAATGTTTGTAGAAAATTGCATCGAATAAAGTTTGAGTTCCGTAAGAACCGCCTATCTCCAAGCCGTTCCTGCGGAACTCCGATATTTTTTGGCTGGTTTCTAAGAACATTCCGTCCATCTTGGGAATTTTAGAGAAACTTCCTATGTCAGCAAAAACAAAAAATTTTGCCTATACCGCCAAAAACGCTGCACGTACATCATTTGGAGACTAAATTTTTTTCCAGCATTCTTCGCGCTTCCGGCATTGCTTCGATTGCTCTCAGAATTTGCGGGTCAGCTTCGAGCAACACTTGTACTCCAGCTTCGTTTGAATGATTTGCCGTTGCCAGCTCCTCCCGGAGCCTGGTCTTTGAAAATTCCACCTGTCCGGTCAGGTTTTCGGCAGTTAGTCCGCTCTCTTTATTGCCCAATGTATAGGCCCGAAACGCTTCGAATAATTTATCGCTGATCTGAAATGAGCTTGGCTGTACGTTAAGGCTGTGATCCTGCCTGTCGATCCTGAAATTTTCAAAACCCGGGATTTTCCCTGCGACAAGCTGCCGTGTAAAATAAAAAGCCGCATCGTTGATCCTAAATCGCAAAGCAGTATTCTCCGGTGCGGGAACCTCAATATCCGGCTCGATGCCCCGGCCTCCAAACAAAATTCTGCCGTTCGCGGTTTTTACAGGCACTCCCGGAGGTTTAGGTTTCTCGCCGGTATTATTGCTGCCGGCTTGAGCCTGATGCGTGTAATAATCGTAGATAGAGCCGCTGGAATAATCCCGTTGCAGCGAACGCCCAAAAGGCGTGTAATAACGCGCCGTCGTCAACGTAAGTCCGGTACCGTACGGAAGCGAAAACACTCTCTGAACCAGCCCTTTTCCAAAGCTGTCGGTTCCGACAACTACTCCTCGGCCGTAATCCTGAATAGCCCCTGCGACGATCTCGGATGCGGATGCGGAGTTTCCGTTAATCATCACCACCAACGGGAAATCATGAATTTGTCCGCCTGTGGAACGTAATTCCTGAGTTTCGGCGTATCGGGAGCGTCCCTTGACCGAAACGACCGTTTGCCCGCGGGGTACGAACCGGCTGACCACGTCTATCGCCTGCGGGAGCAAACCGCCCGGATTGTTACGAACATCCAGGATCAGGCTCTTCATTCCAAGCTTTTGCAGGCTTGCGACAGCGTCGTCCAACTCCTCCGCCGTCGTTTCCTGAAAACCTCCGACCAGGCCGACATATCCGACATTGTTCGGGAGCATAAAATAGTTTCGTATCGACGGAAGCGGCACACCGCCGCGAACTATCTCAAAATCGAGCGGACTCTTCGATGCGACGCGCTCGATTTGAACTTTTACGGGAGTTCCGCGTTCGCCGCGCACATTTTTCGAAACCTCTGCGCTCGTCCATTCTTTCGCATCTTTCCCGTCGACGAATAGAAAACGGTCTCCGTATCGAAGGCCTGCTTTGTCGGCAGGAGTATTGGGAATGACAGATTGAACGTACACGCCGTCGCGATGCTGCAGGATCGAAACCCCGATTCCGTAAAACTGCGAAGCCTGTTCCTCGTAAAGCTTGCGGAATTCGTCACGCGTGAAGAATGCAGAATGCGGATCGAGCGTCCATAGCATGCTCTGGATCGAAGTGTCCGCAACCTTTTCGTGATCGACCTTGCCGGCGTAATTTTTATCAATAACATCGAGAGCTTCACGGTAATCCGCTACGATTTTGCCGTTTGTAAGGCTGGAATCGGCGGAAATGGTTCCGGGCAGCCTGCCGAACAAACCGCCCACAAGCGCCCCAAAAATTATTATTATGCCGGCAACAAACGCAAATTTACTGTTCATTCATTAACTCCAAACATTAAAACTATAGCATAAAATTAGTTGTTGTAACCGTTCGCACGGTTGTCGTCTTTTTGAGCTAAGCCGAATTTTGACGCCTCCTCCTGTTCAGTGTGTCCTTCTCAGGCTTTACAAAAATTGACCCTTGCAGTTCAGCATTATCAGCTACACGAATTTACTTTTCCTTCACAAGAATTTAACATCTAGCTTTTGTCCGATGAAACCTGATATTTCTATAATAGTTCCTGCGTTCGCTGAAGAGGCTCGGCTTGGCGAATCGGTCCGGCTTATTTCGTCGTATCTTGAAGGAACAGGAACAAATAGTGAATTGATAGTAGTCGATGACGGGTCAAAGGATAATACCGCTCAAACGGCCGAGTCCGCTTTCACAAATTTTCCGCATTTAGATTCAAAAGTTATCCAATATGACACGAATCGGGGCAAAGGTTTTGCAGTGAAGACCGGCCTGCTGGCTGCCCGTGCTGACATCGCCCTTTTTAGCGTCGCCGACCTTTCTACGCCAATCGAAGAAATGCCGAAACTCATCGAACCGATCAAGCAAGCTATTTGCGACGTTTCTTTCGGCTCGCGTGCGATAGATCGAAGCCTTATCGGAACACACCAGCCGTGGCGGCGCGAACAAGGCGGCAGAGTGATGAACCTAATAATTAAAACGATGACGGGCTTGCCGTTTCTCGATACACAGTGCGGCTTTAAAGCTTTCAATATGACCAAATTTCGGCCGCTCCTTGAGGTGATGACAATCGATCGATTCGGTTTCGATGTCGAATTCCTTTTCGTCGCCAATCA
>JACDAY010000079.1 GCA_013695195.1 Blastocatellia bacterium
CTTCTGCTCTGCGTCTCCTTGTCTCTGCGTTTAACTTTTCCTTTTGATATGCTCAAGCTGTGTTCAAAACGCGCAGCACCAGGCTCGAACGAATCGACACCGGCGACTACACGCCAGAAGAATACGCGCGTTTCCTTCGCGAGATAGCCTTTATAAACAAGTATTTCGGGGACCGGCGCGCGCTGAGAAAAACGCTGCTGCGCGAAATAGAAGCGAACGATATTGGCGAATTTTCCGTTTTGGATGTAGGCTGCGGCTCGGGTGAGCTTTTGCGTTATATCGCGGAATTTGCACGGGATTCGGGGCGAACCGCCCGCCTCACGGGAATCGATCTTAACGAGATTTCGGCTTCGATCATGCGCAATGCATCGCACGATTTTCCGGAAATTTCTTCCTTCCGCGGCGACGCATTCAGGCTGCCTTTTGCCGACGGAGCTTTTGATTACGCCATCTCATCGCTCTTCTTTCACCACCTCACGGACGAGCAAATTCCGTTAGTTCTCAACGAAATGTCGCGCGTCGCCCGCCGCGGAATTTTCGTCATTGACCTCCACCGGCATCCAATGGCTTACGTTCTCTACAAATTGTTCTGCGTTGTGTTTCGAATTTCGCCGCTTGTCAGGCACGACGGATCACTGTCGATATTGCGGGGATTCAGTCCCGCTGAACTGGACGATCTGTTAAAAGCGTCGAAACTGCGTCTAAAAAAAATTGAAAGGACGGCGCCGTACAGGATAGTGATATCCGGTGACGGTCATCAGTAACGACCGATTTGAGGTGGTTTAATTTAGCCGGACACGACCCTCACGCATATAGCGTTAGGAGGGGAATATGGGAAAATACGACGATGAATTCAAGCGTGAAGCATTAAGGAAGGTTATTTGACGGGCAGAGCGTGGCGTCTGTGGCAAGGGAGATGGGGGTGGCGGAAGGACTGATACATAATTGGAAGAAAGCGGTAAAGGCGAATAATACCGATTCTGAGAACGAGTTGATTGAGTTGAAGCGGAAATTGCGTGAAGTTGAGATGGAGCGGGACATATTAAAAAAGCAGCCCTTATCTTTGCAACAGAAAATCAACTTGGCTGTGTATTCCTCTCCCAGAATATGCCTGCGGCACATCCCTGAATTGTTTTGTCATTTTCTGCGAGATCAAGCCGTTTTTCGGCTAATATACAATAATTCTCGTCGGATTCAATTGCTGTAAAGTCGCGGCCAAGTTTTTTTGCAGCGACAGCGGTTGTGCCGCTTCCTGCAAACGGATCAAGTACAAGATCGCCAGAATTAGTGCTTGCTAATAAAATTTTTGCAAGAAGCTTTTCAGGTTTTTGCGTTGGATGATCGGTATTTTCGGGCATCGACCAAAACGGGACGCTGACGTCCGTCCAAAGATTTGACGGGTGCGTCAGGCGAAAATTCCCCTCGCTGCTTTTGTCCCAATCCTTAGGGCGGCCGTTTTCGGTATACGGCGCGAGGACTTTTCGCTTTATCTTGACCGCATTTATGTTAAAAACAAAATCATCCGAAACCGTAAAGAACCAAATATCCTCGGAAGCATTTTTCCAGTTTCGTTTTGCTCCGCGGCCTTTTTCCCGTTCCCAGGTGATGCGGTTTTGCAGTTTGAAAAATTTTATTCCGGCACGCTGGATCGCCGATGCAGATCGCCAATCACCGCAGATGTAAATGGAAGCGGTTGGCTTTAAAAGTCGAACACATTCCTTCAGCCACGATTCCAGCCATTTTTCATAATCATCAAGTGATCTTTGTCGAAATTTTTCGCCGCCGAAGTCTTTTGTTAAATTATACGGCGGATCGGCGAACAAAAGATCGAACCATTTTTCCGGCAATTTCCGCAGCGTAGTGAAAGCGTCGCCGCATATGATTTTATTTCTGCAATAGACCAGACTTTCATCTTCTGTTTGAAAAATTAGCCGCTGACGATAAAGTTTTGTTTCGTTTTCTGTAAGAGTAATTGTGCGATTACGCGGAGCCCGTATTTTTTCTGTTTTTGGAAAGGCGGTCATATTCAGTTTGAGAAAACTTTACCACACTAACCGGACTTTAAAAATGCAGCCTTAAAGCCTTTGAGAGTAATAATAGCTTGCTTGACCGCCAAAATAGCGCGTGATATTCTTATATCTTTTGAGCATTGGACGATTTTTTACACTGTTATTTTCGTGTTATTAATTTAATAAAGTTATGTATTTGCTGGCCTTTGCCGAATCTATTCAGCTTTTTCCGGACGGCACACTTTTCATACACATTGCGTTGATCCTTTTGATGATCTGGGTCCTGAACCGGACGTTTTTCCAGCCGATCAACCGCGTTATCGCATCCCGTGAGAAACATGCCGGCGGGAAAAACGGCGAAGCGGAAACGATCCTTAAAGAAGTTACGGAAAAACAAGCGGTTTACAACCGATCTATTTTGGAGGCCCGCGGCGCAGGCTACGAAATGATAGAAACGCGGAGAGCCGAGGCAATCGCGTCGCGTGAGAAGAAAATAGCCGATGCTAAAGATGAAACTGCCAAAATGCTGGCGGGCGAGAAGCAGGATTTACAGGAGCAAACTGCGCAGGCAAGGTCAGCGATTGCGGCAGATGCCAATGACCTGGCAGACAAGATCAGCGCAAATATTTTGAAGGCGTAAGATTTAGTTCTGAGTTCACGCTTCAGCGTGTTCTTCCGGGTAATTAAGACACGCTGAAGCGTGAACTCAGAACGTTAATATTATGGCGGCTTTTATTTACAGTTTTATATTACTTGCGGCCGAAGGCTCACAGGCAGGCGGTGGTTTTGGCGATCTTTATAACCAATATTTGAACTATCCCGGTTTCGAAGTTTGGAAATTCTTAAACCTTGCGATCTTCGTCGGCATAATGATCTATCTGCTGAAAAAGCCTCTGACGGAGGCTTTCAAAGCGAAACGCGGGACAATTCGTGCCGAGCTCATTAAGGCCGAAGAGGAAAAGCAGGCCGCACTCGCGCAGCTTACATCGACCGAAGCAAAACTCGCGGCGCT
>JACDAY010000191.1 GCA_013695195.1 Blastocatellia bacterium
GACCAAGCCCGTGATAAAGCGGGCGGTAAAGACAATACGTGCCGAACTCGACGAACACGAAAAATTTCTCGTCGGCGAAGGCAAGGTTGTCGAGGCCCAGCGGCTCCATCAACGGACGATGTATGACCTTGAGATGATAAAGGAGATGGGATTTTGCCGCGGCATCGAAAATTATTCGCGGCATTTGACTGGTAAACCGCCGGGAGCTCCGCCGCCGACATTGCTGGATTATTTGCCGAAGGACTCGCTGATGGTAATCGACGAATCGCACCAAACTATCCCGCAGCTTGGCGCGATGTATAAGGGCGATCAGTCGCGAAAGAGCACGCTCGTCGAATATGGTTTTCGGCTGCCGAGCGCGAAGGACAACCGGCCGCTCAGTTTCGAAGAATTTGAAAAACGTATCGGGCAGACGATCTATGTTTCCGCGACGCCCGGCCCGTACGAGTTGAACAAGACCGAAGGCGAAGTGATCGAGCAGATCATTCGGCCGACGGGATTGCTTGACCCGATCGTTGAGGTTCGTCCGGTAAAAGGACAGATCGACGACCTTTTGGAAGAATGCAGGCTGCGTGCCGAGCGGAATGAGCGTGTGTTGGTTACGACACTGACGAAAAAAATGTCCGAGAGCCTGAGTGAGTATTTTATGGAGGTTGGGGTAAAGGTAAACTACCTGCACAGTGAAATTTTGACGCTCGAACGCATCAAAATTCTCCGTGATCTGCGGCGCGGCGTTTATGATGTGCTCGTAGGGATCAATCTCTTGCGCGAAGGACTCGATCTGCCGGAAGTCTCTCTCGTCGCAATTCTCGACGCCGACAAGGAAGGTTTTTTGCGATCCGAACGTTCGCTGATACAAACGATGGGGCGAGCCGCCCGAAACGCCGATGGAAAAGCAATTCTTTACGCGGACAAAATTACGAAATCGATGGAGAATGCGATAGGCGAAACGCAGCGGCGCCGCAAAATTCAGGAAGAATACAATGCGGAGCACGGAATAACACCGACGACAATTATTAAATCGATCGATGCGACGCTCGTGACGGCATACGAGGCGGATTATTTTAAAGTGCCTCTCGACCTCGACGATTTTGAAGAGTATTCGCCAAAGAAATTGAAGGAAACTATCTACCAACTCGAAGCCGATATGCGTCACGCCGCAAAATCAATGAAATTCGAACAAGCCGCCGAAATTCGGGACAGGCTGAGATATCTGCGCGAAAGGGAATTGGCGGTGCGGTGAGCCGGAGCACGGATGCTCGTACGCAAGATATTTTGAACGTTGGACGGCGTCCATTCGGACGGGACGTCCGTGCTCCGGCTGAGGTATAATTGGTTTCATGCAGGTGAAAACTCAAGTTGACGATCTACAAAATTATCTCACTGATGCGAGCAATATGACGGGCGGCTTTGCCGAGAAACTTTACATTCCGGAGCTTTCGGATGAGATACCGCAAATTTTAAAGGAAGCAAACGAACAAAAAATTCCAGTAACGATTTCGGGTGCCAGGACAGGAACGGTTGGCGGGGCAGTGCCGTTCGGCGGTGTCGTTATTTCGCTCGAAAAACTGAACAAGATCAAAGGTATTTATCGCAAGGGTCGCACGGCCGTTGTCGAGCCTGGAGTTTTACTCGGCGATTTTCAAAAAGCAGTTGAGGCTGAGAATTTGTTTTATCCGCCGGATCCCACGGAATGGAGCTGCCAGATCGGCGGAACGGTTGCGACGAACGCGTCGGGTGCGCGCAGTTTTAAATACGGTGCGACGCGCGAATATGTTCAGCGCATTAAGGTGGCACTAGTGGACGGTGATGTTCTGAATATTCGGCGCGGCGAGAATCGCGCATCTGAAAGTGGAACGGTTGTGCTTCGAACTCCTGAGGATAAGAGGATAGGCATCCGCATGCCTTCCTATACGCGACCGGCAGTTACCAAGAACGTGAGCGGCTATTTCGCTGAGCCCGGAATGGACGTGATCGATCTTTTCATTGGCAGCGAGGGAACGCTCGGTGTAATTACAGAGATTGAATTGTCACTCTTGCCGAAACCAGAAGGGTTTTTTAGTGGGATCGTTTTTTTCAAGACGCACAAAGATATGATGTGGTTTGTGTATGAAGTAAAGATCGATTCGCTTTCTACACGGGCTGGCGAAGGCTATAAAAACGTTTCTGGATCGATCGACGCTACGCTCATTGAGTATTTTGACGACCGGGCGTTACGCTTTATCGCGGAAAAGTTTCCGGAGACGCCATCGGGGATGGCCGGGGCGATCTTTTTCGAGCAGGAGACGACGGCGGCGAATGAGGACGAACTGCTCGAGGGATGGAACTATTTACTCGAGCGATGCAAGGCCGAGCTCGATTGTTCGTGGTTCACGACAAACGAGCAAGATCGCGAAAAGATGCGGGAATTCCGTCATGCTCTGCCGGTGTCGGTCAATGAAAGGAT
This sequence comes from Blastocatellia bacterium, assembly GCA_013695195.1. Classification (GTDB taxonomy): domain Bacteria; phylum Acidobacteriota; class Blastocatellia; order Pyrinomonadales; family Pyrinomonadaceae; genus OLB17. The sequence goes on from JACDAY010000191.1 coordinate 2,447, forward strand.
CGCGCATTACAAGCAGCGAAAAGTCGGGACGGATATGGCCGTACCCGATAAGGAGTTTCCGGGTTTCTTGCATTTTTATAAGCAAACGCTTGACGCGAGCGGTCTTGATTATGTGATATTCGGGCACATAGGCGATAATCACCTGCACGCAAATATACTCCCGAAAGACGAAAACGAGGCTGAAAAAGCCCGGCACCTGTACGGCCGTTTCATCGCTCAGGCGATCATGCTTGGCGGGACGGTTTCGGCAGAACATGGTATCGGGAAGCTAAAATCAAAATATCTGC
>JACDAY010000214.1 GCA_013695195.1 Blastocatellia bacterium
GTCTACAAGCCGTGGGGCAGGACCCGGTACGGACAACCTAAACAGATCGAGGCATAAGCGTTTGGAAGAGATGAATGCGGAATGTGAAAATCGAGTATTGGCATTCGATCTCGAATCGCAAAAAAAAAGCCGTTTAACATCAAAGCCCACAGCGAAAATAATTGGAGAAAATTTATAATGACGGCAACTGTTCTGTCCGAACAATCCAACGTATCGCTTTATTTCTTTTAAATAATGACATTGCCGGAAAATTACAAGGAGAATACTAAAATGAGAAAAAAAATATTGATTGCTTGTTTGTTGAATGTATTAATTTTCACGTCAGTCTTCGCTCACGACTTGTTTCTGAAACTCGACACGTTCTTCGTCAAGGTGAATGAAAAAGTTACGATCAATGTTATGAACGGCTCGTTTCAGGCAAGCGAAGGTGCGGTCAGTTTTGCGCGTTTGCAGAATGCAAGCGTTGTAGGGCCGACGGGTAAAGTGTTACTCGCGGCTGAAACGGATTTCACTAAGAACGAGACAACGGCGTTTTGGGGATTTACGGCCGATCAACCGGGCAATTACGTAGCCGGGCTTTCGACTATGACGCGAGAGATAGATCTCGAGGGTAAAGATTTTAACGAGTATCTCGAGCACGACGGCATTCCTGACACTCTGGCCGAACGAAAAACGAAAAATGAGCTTGATAGGAAGGTTCGCGAGCGGTATTCAAAGCACGTGAAGGCGATCTTTCTAGCAGGCGGCAAGCAGACCGAAAACTATAAAGTGGTTTTTGGTTATCCGGTCGAACTTATTCCGCAAAGCAATCCCTACAAAGCAAAATCCGGAGATACTATTGAAATTCAGTGTTTGAAAAACGGTAAGCCGCTCGTAAATCAATATGTAATGTCCGGACGCGAATTGAACGGAAAAATCATAATTGAGTCGAATGTTCGAAGCGATAAAAAAGGGACTGCAAAAATCAAATTGAACGGGCCGGGAAAATGGTATGTGCGATTTATCAATATGACCCGCCTGGATGATCCGAAGTTAAATTACGAATCCAGCTGGGCGACGCTCACTTTCGAATTAAGGTAACTCCCCCGAGCGAGGCCATGAGCAAAAAAAACGCCAAGATCCTGATTGCCGACGACGACGATTCATTGCGCCGCGTACTCGAATTCCAATTGCAGGAGGCGGGCTATGAAGTAATTGCGGCTGATAATGGCCGGCAGGCGTTGGATTTCTTTTCTTCGGAACACATTGACTGTTTGATCACGGATTGGCGAATGCCACAGATGTCGGGTTCGGAGCTCGTCCAGCTTGCAAATGCGATCAGCGGCGAAACGCCCATCATTGTTATAACGGCCTTCGGTGAAGTCGGCACGGCGGTCGAAGCGATGCGAGGCGGCGCATTTGATTTTATTACAAAACCTTTCAACCGTCAGGAAATTCTGCTAACAGTCGAGAAAGCGCTGAAATTCGGAGCAGCCTTGTCGGAAAATCGACGTCTCCGGCGTCTTATTCATGATGAAACGAGGCTTGAAAATGTAATCGGAACATCCGCGGGGATGCAGAAGGTTTTTCAACTTGTAGAGCGCGTCGCCGGAACCGACGTTACTGTTTTAATCGAGGGTGAATCGGGAAGCGGGAAAGAACTAATCGCCAAAGGCATACATTTCTCGGGAGTTCGTAAAAATAAAATCTTTGTGGCGGTGAATTGCGCAGCGATCCCGGAAACGATGATTGAAGCGGAGCTTTTCGGATATAAAAAAGGGGCATTTACCGGAGCTGTTTCAGAATCAAAGGGCAAATTCGAGGAAGCTAACGGCGGTACGCTTTTTTTAGACGAGGTCAGTGCGATGCCGCTTCAAATGCAAACACGTCTTCTGCGGGTTTTGCAGGAACAGGAAGTCACGCGGCTCGGTGAAAATGTCCCGCGCAAAATTGACGTTCGAATCATTGCGGCGACGAATGAGAACTTGCAGGAATTGATAATAGAACACGGATTTCGGGAAGATCTGTATTACCGATTGGCGGTCGTGCCCCTTAGGATTCCGCCGCTGCGCGAACGCAAAGAGGACATTCCGATTTTAGTTGAACACTTCCTAAAGAAATCCACTACAAAGCACGGAATCGACCTGCCAAAAATTAGCCGTGAGGTCTTCAATTCCTTTTTCAATTACCCATGGTACGGGAATGTCCGGGAACTTGAAAACGTGGTGGAACGAATGGTGGTACTCTCAGACGGCGGGAACTTAACTATTTCTGACGTGCCCGACAACATCAGGAATCCATCGAAAATTGCTGACGGCCTTTGGTTTTCGCTGCCTGCCGAGCCGATAAAATTTGAAAAGGTGGAATGTGAAATTCTTCGAGAAGCTTTAAGCCGCCACGCCGGAAATCAATCGCAGACGGCAAAATATCTAGGGATGACGAGGAGTGCGTTAATTTATCGCATGCGGAAATATGGATTGGAATAGCAGCCTGGCAGCGGACGATCGAGGAACGTCGTATACGGAGACCAATTTCCCACGTTCCACTGGCGGCAGCTTTATTGTCTCCCTCATGATCGCCCTCGCCATCGTTCTCGTAACAGTTTTGCATTTTCTCACGCCGGTGAACCAGATAGTTTGGCACGAGGTCTACCAGCGACTTTACTATATTCCGATCATCGCCGCCGCCCTGCTTTTCGGCCTGCGGGGTGGATTAGGCGCCTCTCTGTTCACTACGATTGTTTATTCTCCGCATATCTACCTACACTGGCAGCAAGGACATTTCGATTATTCGATTAATCAGTACGCCGAAATCGTGATTTTCAATCTTGTCGGCGGCATCATGGGAGCCTTGGGCGACCGGCTAAGGCACGCGCGTGTACGTGCGGAAACCAACGCCGAACAACGCCGCCAAGCATATGAAGAGCTGCAAAAAACCTTCGGCCAACTGTTACAGGCCGAAAAATTGTCCTCTCTAGGAGAGCTTTCAGCCGGGATCGTACATGAGGTCCGCAACCCGTTAGGTTCAATCAAGGGAGCAGTCGAAATCTTAGAGGACGAGCTTAGCGCTGATAGTCCGCGGCGCGAGTTCGCGAATATAGCGAAAAAGGAGATTGAGCGGGTGGACGAACTCTTGGGAGAATTTCTCCGCTTCGCACGCCCCGCGTCATTGTCCGCCGAATCGCGGGACTTGATGCTTATTGTGAATTCCGTTATATCAATCATCAAGAATCAGGCCGCGATACAAGGCGTTTTGATAGAAATAATCGCGGAGGGCGAGCTGCGTAAAGTCATAATAGATGGGGAACAGATTAAACAAGTTCTTTTAAATCTGGCTATTAATTCTCTGCAGGCTATGCAAAACGGCGGGGAATTAACGTTTCGCATGTTTGAAGTCGCGGATCAGATTATTATAGAGGTTTCCGACACGGGTACGGGAATCGACGAGGCGGTTACCTCGAAAATTTTCGACCCTTTTTTTTCCACCAAGGAGAAAGGCATAGGTTTGGGACTGTCGATAGCTCATAGAATAGCAACCCAGCATGGAGGCACACTCAGCTGCAAAAGCGACGGAAAAGGCGCCGTGTTCGCGTTGACTCTGCCGGTCATTTCCCGCCCAACGGCATCTAGGAAATGATTGTTTAGAGCGGAACTTGTAGTGTTTGCAAGGCAGGAAAATACAAACGTATCGTGTCAAAGTCGGCAAGCAGTTCTGAAAAAATTGCGTGACTCTTCTTAGGCCGCAGCGTTCAATTTTATTTCATCCAAAATTTCAACGATTCTTTGGATTCGGCATGCGAGAACACGCATTGATCGGTCCAAGCTTACGTTTGAGGCGTTCGAATAATTTCGGTTCGGTTTTCATTGATGAATCAACTGAAGTGCCTGGATAAATGATTATCGGTAATTCTGCGCACTTTAATCGCCCGGCCCGCCCCTTTCTATTAACCCGAAATCACCCAACGCGACGGCCAAATCAACTTCTGTGTAAATCGAGCCGTCTTTGCAAATGGAGCATTGTTTATCTCTTACCAGATCGATTTTCTTATCTACCGGCGGAACGGTTCTTCGCCCTGTCCCGTTGCATCGGGGACAAACTTCTCTTTTTTGGATTACATAGTCGCTCATGACCGTGATCGTATCACATTCGCTGTGAGCATTCCTAAAATGACGTAATGACTGAACCTTGTTTCATTAATAAATCTCATTCAACACGGGTAAGCCGCACGGTATCTATATCTATCGTTCTGACGGAAACCCGAAATCTGAGAGTTTTGCCCATCCGATAGTAATCGCATGGGTATTCCCCTGTCGTTTTCGGCCTCGGAACTTCTATCGCTTCGCCTATTTTCAAATGCCGAAGTTCCGGGAATTTCCGGGGATTGCGACGCTCGATACCATGACATTTGAGCGCTGTATAAACTTTTCTGATAAGACAACGCGAGCGCGGTACTTAATTCTTAACCGAAGTACTTTGCCCATCCCGTTCGCGCCGAGCAAGCGTTGGATTTCGTAGCGTCCTAAACACGTGCCAGTAGGGATTGAGCTACTCATCATGGTGAAATCTGATTCGTTGACCGGCTATTTCTCATTTCAGCTTCTCATACTCGCGTCTGGACTCTTGCAAAATGGAGATGTCCGGGTCTGCGTCTCTCCATAGTGCGAAGAAATCTTGATAGGCACTGCGTGTTTTCGCCGTGTCGCCACTCAAGGCTGCGGCACGCGCCAGCCCCAAGTGCGCAAGCGGGTATAAAGGAGAGGGAGCCTGCCAGCCCTTATGGTCGAGTATCTTCTGGAATTCGGCTGCGGCGTCCGTTCCCCTTTGTTGATTGAGGTAT
>JACDAY010000230.1 GCA_013695195.1 Blastocatellia bacterium
GTCAGAAACGGCGGCGGCTCGGGCTTGCTCAAAGATATGCCTCGGCTTGAAACGATCCTTAAGGAAATAAAAAAGTCGATCACAATTCCGTTAACTTTGAAACTGCGGACGGGCTTTTCAGATACAACGATAAACTGCGTCGATGTTGCTAAAATGGCCGAGCAGTGCGGTGTCGAGCATATCCAGGTTCACGGGCGCACGCGCGACCAGGGCTATAAAGGCCTGGCGAATTGGGACTTAATTAAGCAGGTGAAACAGGCCGTGAGCATTCCGGTGTCCGGAAACGGCGATATCACGTCAATCGAATACGGATTACAGCGATGGAGGGAATCGGGAACCGACGGCATCCTGATCGGTCGCGGCGCGATGCAGAATCCGTGGATCTTCCGGCAATTTCAGGACGCGATAGAGGGCCACGAGCCTTATAAACCTGACTTGTCCGAAAAAAAGGCCGTGTTGCTGGAGTTTTTTGAAATGCTTCGCGAGGAAATGCCGGAGATCGTTGCTCTCGGCAAAATGAAGCAACTCGCCGGACAGTTTACAAAAGGACTTGTCGGTGGCGCGCAGTTTCGACAGAAGCTTTACCATTCGCATTCAGCGGAGGAAATTTTGGACAATATTACCGTTTATTTTGAAGTCTTGGAGCTCCAACGTACATTTGGCGACGGAATGGTTGAATCGAATTCAAATAAAGATGTGGGGTTCGTTTCGTGTGAGTTAAAAATGGGTGAAAATGATTGCGCGACACCCGAAATCCGACACACCAAAGCCGTAGCTGTGCATCAGTAGTTTAATAGAGATTAAATATGAAATACTTTAGTTTATTAGCATTTTTAACACTCTTTATTTTGCCGGCTACGAGTTTAGCTCAGAAAATAACCGTTGAAGAAGTTTTGGCCAAGCATCTCGAATCGATCGGGGTGAAACAGAAACGAGACAACATCAAGAATCAGATAGCATCAGCCAACGTCCGCTTCAAATTAAAAGGCAGCGTTAATGCTATTGACGGAAAGGCCGTATTGGTTTCGTCCGGCAACAAAAATATATGGGGAATGCTCCTAAGTTCAAATGATTATCCACAAGATCGCTTCGGATTTGATGGAAAAGATGTCAGGGTCGGTTTCGTTCGGCCTGGAACGTATTCGATACTGGGCACCTTTATACTTTCGTATAAAGAGCTTCTTCGTGAAGGGTTACTCGGCGGGACATTATTTTCATCCTGGGCTTTAAATCATACCGAGGCAATAAAACCGAAACTATCCTACGACGGCACAAAAAAAATCGACGGAAACGATACACATGTGATCGATTACAACATTAGGGGCGGTTCCGATTTGAGTATTAAAATGTACTTTGAAACAAAAACATTTCGGCACGTTCGGACTGAATATAATAGAGTAATAGCCGCTAGACAAGGTTCTACGATCGACAGCTCGGCAGGGCAGAGTCCCGACCGATATAAATTAATCGAAGATTTTTCCGATTTTCAAAACGTTAGCGGGTTGACTGTGCCAAGAAAATATACGATTTTTTATAGTTTCTCCGGAAGTTCGTCAATAAGAGTTGCCAATTCTCCGTATCGGGAGCTCGAATTGGTTTTCGAAATTACAAATTTCGTTACTAATCAGGACATTGATCCGGGATCGTTCGACATCGATTCGAAATAGCAATTATGAATTTAAAAATTTTGTGCTTCGTTTTGATTTTGATAGTTATTGCGAGTTCCGGCGTGTGCAGCGCGCAAATAATCGCGAGAGACAAAGCAAAATCCGTTGAATCACCAAATGTCGCCGGAACGAAATCAACTGCCGCCTACGCCGAGCTTTTACTTAGGAAAACAGAGCTTCAGGCAGACCTGGAATCTCTTATTCTCGAGTATACCGAAGAATATCCGAAGGTAAAAGAGATCAGATTTACGCTGGGACTGATTCAGAAGGAAAGCGACAGGATGTTTTCTGTAAAATTTTCTGACGCATCGAAATTTACGCTCGCACTAGGAAAATTGATTGTCCGGAAAATAGAGCTTGAAATCGACCTGTGGGGTTTGTTAAAAAATTATAATGACGGGCATCCGGATGTAAAGCGGGCAAAACGCAAGGTTGAGATTTACGAGTCGGCGATAAGGGAAATTTTAGGATAAGGCGGTTTCATCTTCGAGAATTTCATTCGATTTAATCGAGTACAAATTCTCCGCATCCGTTTTCGACACTTGTTTTTTGGCGGGTACATCGAACACGGAGATCTTTGTCAGACGATTTCGACGCCTTATCTCAATTTCATCACCGGCTTTTATTTCCTTCGACGATTTGGCCGGCGCACCGTTTACCTTTATCAATCCCGCATCACAAAACTCCTGCGCAAGATTTCGTCTGGCGATCAAACGGCTTATTTTCAGAAAGAGATCAAGGCGCATTAATAGTGTGTAAATCGAAAATGAAAATAGACCGCGAAGCAGCTTTCCATTTTCCGCGTTCCATTTTCAATTTTTTATTGTTTAGTTTCTGTCTTTTCCTTGCGCTCTTCCTCAAAAAGAATCGGGGCAACTAAAGGCCGGTAACTATCGCTGATCTTTATATACGAATCATCGCGAAGCGACGCCATAAACTTTTTATGTTCGGCAGGAGCTCGTTCCGCCATAATCGCAATACGCACGGCATTTTCGTCGAAGACCGATTCACTGCTCGCCTGTTCCCTAGCATCGACTCTCAAAATAACCACGCCGACCTGCTCCGCGTCAAAAGGATCGGTAATGCCGCCGACCTTTACATCTTTGAGTTTAGCGGCAAGCAGTTCCGATATCTCGGTTACCTTTAACTTTTCAGTCTTTCCGGCTCCCTGAGTAACTACGCCAGGATCCGAATTTTCCTTAGATAATTTGGCAAAATCCGCACCGGCTCTGAGCTGTGTTACTAATTGTTTTGCCTTTTCACGAACCTCAGCTTCTACGCGTCCGGCAAAACTAAGAAAAATTTCACTTATCGAAACCGTTTCGGGCTTGGTGAACCGCGCTCTGTTCTTATCGTAGTAATCTTTAAGCTCTTTTGAGGTCGTTCCCCAATAGGCTTTTGACCGGACTTCCCTCTGTAGGACAATATCGCGCGTCGCTTGTTTACGCCAAAGTTCACGGATCTCCTGCGGGTCGACACCGGTCTTTTCCATTTCTGCGTAGAGAGCTTCCAAAGTCTTCAAATTATACTGTTTCATAATTTGAAGAAACCGCTCATTAAGGCTCGCATCGATCTCGCGGTCGAGGCCGAGCTCTTTTGCCCTTTGAATAAGCAGTTCCTCGTTTATAAGGCCGGCGATCAATTCGCCCTGCTTTTCATCAACCATTTTTTGGGCTTCTTCGCGCTTTTTACCCTGCTGTACGTGGGTATCGACAACATCCTTGGCCTCACGTTTTACACGGGAAAGGGTTATAACTCCTTCATTTACCTGGGCGACGACCTCGTCCACAACTCTTTCCTGGGTTTCCTGAGCGGACACCGCAAAACCTGTTAAAAACAAAATCGACAGCATGAAAAATTTCGAACCAATATATCTCATCTAATACTCCTAAAAACAGATATTTAACACTGAGTGTGCGAGAAACGCAATAAGCAAACAGCAGGTTTGATGCAAAAAATGAAGATGAAGTTTCTTTTCAACTTATTTTTACCTTAATCAGAAATTTTCAATTGCTGCCTAATTTTCAGCATTTTCCATACATTTCCCTGTGCACTGTGTGTTTAATCTCCTTTTAGAACCAACACAAGATATTTCACAAAGCTTACAATAAATAATAAAGCGGAAACTAAACTTTTGCTGATTAACAATGTTGGATTACTGAATCGATATCTATTATAATCTACCGACCAATAGTGGTTTCTTTAAATTCACGCTCCCGCCAAATGAACAAAAAATGCCCGAACTGCAAGCTCGTAAATTACGCAAACGCTGAAGCGTGCGCCCGCTGCGGGCTGCATTTTATTGAGAGCGAGAGTGTCGCTCCGCGCCGCCGTTTAATAAAACGCGCATTTATATGTTTGATTGTAACAATATTGGTTCTCGGCGGCTTTTATGCATCACTGGTGTTTTCGGCGAAAGCCTTGAGTTATGATGAACGAAATGCGGCGGTCGGCGCGATTGCCGTTCTTGAAGCAAAAGGCTTCTCCGACGAAGTGTTTTTATTACGTAATGTCGCGGTATTTCGCGGCAATGACAACTGGCTTAACGCTTCGGTTGAGAAGGAAAACGCCTTCGCCGCGACAAATTTTCCGTTTGAGATAGTAACGCTTTACCCGGATTTTTTTATGTATCCCGTCGATGATATAGAGCGTGCGGCGATCCTGCTACACGAAGCCAAACACCTACAGGGTAAAGACGAAAAAGAAGCTTACGAGTTCGTTTGGCGAAATAAAAAGCAGCTTGGCTGGAACAAAGAGCAATATAAAAGCTCCGTCATCTGGCAAGCGGTCAGGACGCAAACCCGGGAATATTCTCCGAACCTTTTTGTCTGCGATGCGAACCATTTTGGCGACTGCACGGAATAGTATAAATTGCCGTAAAAGGGCACAAAACACGCAAAAAAATGAATTCAAATAAATTTTTTTGCGGCATTTGGGGCCTTTTTGTGGTTATCTAATCTTTGATTCCTTCTAAAATTGACCGAGCATCATTGATATGATTTTCTATATTTGCTGCCACGCGTAAAATACCATTGGGCGAAAAGTTCGCGTCCTCGTTTTCCGCAAGAAACTGCATCAGCTTTTCGGGCGACACCTTTGCATTTTCGCCTAGTTTGATTGCCAAGCCATTCGCGGCCTTGTCGATTGAAATGATCCGCATCTCTTCCGCAAACTTTCGCAGGCGGCCATATGCGAACAGATTTTCAACTGATTCAGGGATCTGGCCGTAACGATCTCCTATTTCCGTGTGTATCTGACTTAAAGACGCGTCCGATTCGGCTGATGATATTCGTTTGTAGGTTCGCAGCCGCTGACTTGTGTCGGAAATATATTCCTTCGGGATCGAAACGTCGATGCCCAGATTGATCGAAACGCTCGTTTCATCGGCGATTTCGTCACCGCGAATCTCGGCAATAGTCCGCTCGAGCATCTTTGTGTACAGGTCAAATCCGAGAGCGTCGAGATGACCGGATTGCTGTCCGCCGAGGATATTTCCGGCACCGCGTAGTTCCAGATCGAGCGCCGCGATCCGAAAACCCGCACCGAGATCGGAAAATTCGCGTATCGCACTCAGACGCCGACGGGCAATCGGGGTCAACTCGAGTTCGCTCGGAATAAGCAAATACGCATAAGCACGGCGGTTTGAAC
>JACDAY010000237.1 GCA_013695195.1 Blastocatellia bacterium
TTCACTTGCAACTAAGACAGTTCGGCTGTCAGAATAAAACGTTATGAAAATCGCGGTGGCAATGAGCGGCGGTGTGGATTCTTCATCCGCTGCTGCATTATTAAAGGAGCAGGGGCACGAGCTGGTCGGATTTACGATGCAGCTTTGGAACCAGCGCCGCGGTATCAGTGTCGATGAAAACGGCGATCCGCTTCCTTCGCGCTGCTGTTCGCTGGACGATGTTTATGACGCCCGACGTGTCGCTGAAAGCCTGGGCATCCCGTTTTATGTGCTGAATCTGGAAAAGGATTTTGAAGAGTCTGTCGTCGAGCCTTTTGTTCAAAGCTATCTGGATGGCGAAACGCCGATCCCGTGCGTCGCGTGCAATTCGCGTCTAAAATTTGCGTCGCTCGACAAAATGGCTCTCAGCATAGGCTGCGACAAAGTTGCCACGGGGCATTTCGCCCGCGTCGAATACGATAAAAAGGCGGATCGGTATCGATTGTTTCGCGGGCGTAATCATTGGAAGGATCAGAGTTATTTTCTTTGGGAACTCTCGCAAGACCAGCTTTCGAGGGCTTGGTTTCCGCTCGGTGAAATGCTGAAAAGCGAAGTGCGCGAAATTGCACGGGAGGCGAATCTTTACGTTGCCGAAAAACAGGAATCCCAGGAGATCTGCTTTGTGCCGGACGGTAAATATTCTGAATTCATCGATCGGTATTTGGATCACGAAAACCGCTCCGGCGAACTGCCCGAGGGCGGCGAGATCGTAAACACCGCAGGCGAAACCGTCGGCTCTCATTCGGGAATTCACCGTTATACGATCGGCCAGCGTCGCGGACTCGGCATCGCGCACGAAAAGCCGCTTTACGTCGTGCAGATCGAACGCGCAAAAAATCGGATAATCGTCGGCGAAGCGGAAGAGCTGGAATCCAGCGAATTCATTGCCAAAGGCGTAAACTGGGTAGCTTTCGACGAGCCGAGCGAGCCCGTCCGCGCTGATGTAAAGATCCGTTACCGCCACGAGCCCGCCCCTGCCACAATTTACGCCCTGCCCGATTCGCGGGCGCGCATCGTCTTTGACGAGCTACAGCGTGCAATAACACCCGGCCAGGCGACAATTTTTTACAACGGCGACGAAGTTGTCGGCGGCGGCTGGATCGTTAAAACATAGAAAGGAAGATATTTATGCCCAAAGAGAAAAAAAGATTGAGTAAAAACGCCAGGGCCGCGCTCAAATTATTGAATGAGTCAAAACTGCTGGCGGCAACCAAAGCGGCACAGGACGCGAAAACGGCTAATGAATTCAAACCATCCGAAGCTTTACCTAAACCTAGCGCCGCCAATAAGTTGAGGCCTGAGAAAAAGCGAGGGTAAAGGGCTGGTCAGAGCTATTGTGTGCTTAAAAATAACTCTAGCCTACTGACTATTCACCGATTTCGTTTTTGCAATCCATTCATTTATCTTAGTTTCCAGCACTGCCCGCGGCAATGCGCCGTCCTTTAGTATCTGATCATGGTATTCCCTGAGGTTGAAATTTGAGCCTAAATTCGCGTTCGGCCTTGCGGCGCAGTTCGAGAATCCGATATGGGCTGATAGAAATGCTTTTTTCATCCTTAAGCAGCAGGGCATCGATTTGCGACAGCTTCTTTTCCATCAGAACGCGCGGCTGGACGATTCCGAGTTTCGTTCCTTTCCGCATATTTTCGACCGCGGTGTCCACCCACACTTGAAACCCTTGGATCCGGGCAAGAAAATCATCGTAATTCTTGACAGTCTTGAAAGGGTGAAGCGATTTGCCCGAGGCGAGTTCGGCAAAAAACGATGTCGTATCTTGAAATTGATTTATTGGAACAAGATGGTCGCTATACTTATAACCCTCGATAGAGGCTTCCGTTTCAAATTTGAACTGGTCGTAACTTAGACGATCCTTACCGATTACCCGGCTACGATCGATGCCCGACAGAGCTTTTAGATATCGGTCGTACACACCTTTGGCTTTTGCTCGGTGCTCCTCGCCAATGTCGTTCTCGAATCGATCATCGTAGCGGCTGTCACCAATTTGAGTAGCGTAAATCGGATAGAGC
>JACDAY010000183.1 GCA_013695195.1 Blastocatellia bacterium
TTGATTTGGGATTATGCCGCGTCAAACCTTCGACCGAGATAAACTCCGAAACAACTAACCCGACACCACCCCGCCGCTTAATAAGCCGGCGAAATGTATAATCCGTCACGCCCGCCATCGGCGAGAGTATTAGCGGCGGATTGATTTCGATGTTGCGGATTTTGAAGGGTTTCATTTTTAGGCCGCTATTGCATCTGGTTCATAGAGCAAAATCATCATTTGCTCAGGCTCGATCCCAATTGACTCAAATGCGCGTCCGTTACGGTCTGAAAATTCGACCTCAAAGGCTTTTCCGTCAGCAAAACGCTCAACTATAGTGCCTACTTGACCTCGGCGCAAATTATGTTCCGGCAAATCAACTGTTAACGCTACAACATCAAATAGCTTAAAGTTTTCCATAATCTAAAGAGGATAACATGTCGTCAGCCGCGGAATGTCCGAGTTGTGTTCAATTATCCAACCACTTCTGATTATCGCATTTTTGCCCCGCCATTCAAATAAAAAATCCACGGTGAAGCGCTGTCCATATCTGTCGAATTTGCCAAAAACTGCATCATTTTTCCCGACGGCTTCGAGCAAGGCAAAGCGTAAAACCTCGGAGTTCTCAGCCGAAAGATTCAGGCTACTGCGAAAAGCCGGCTTTATGCTTTCCGTCTTTGTGTTCCGGATTAAGAAGATAATCCGTCAGTTTGCATATGTCGGCCTCTGCCTTTTCGGTATAAGGTAAGATCATGGGAGATTTATAAAAGTATCAACTTGTATAGCTGGAGAACAGGTTCGGTTTGATTTGTCGGACCTATAAATCGTTGTACCAATTGTTTTTGTAATTTCCTGATCCTACTACCTGACTATTTTCGTAAACTCGACGCCGGTTGCGTCGAATGAGACTTCAGTGACAGTTCCGTCAGCGTTGCGGTTATCGAATTTCGCGCCGTCGTCATTGATTAGATGATCTACATGCTCTTTCGTCAAAACTTTTGTTTTGAACACGCCTTCGGCTTTGACGCTCATTCCCGCAGAATTGAGCGGGATAAAAAACGCGTGATCGCCGAATGTTACCCGGACGGATTTTCCGCCTTCTTTCGCTGCCATCTCCATCCAGCAGCCTTCTTTTTTGCACGAACGGACAATGATGCCGTTTACAGCGACGGTTTTCCCGGCGTATTTGTCAGGACTCGCGAGAGCTTTGTCCAGCGAGACCTTTTTCGACTTGCGGCTCAAGGCCGCTCCGCGCGTTATCTTCTCGCCTGCTTTCAAATCGACCGAAGCATTTTGCTCGCTTTTGTGAACCTTTTCGCCCTTGCTGTTTAATTCGTCCTGGCCAAACGCCAAGATCGAAAATGCTAAAATTAAAATTGCCAATGTCGTAATTTTTTTCATATTTTCTCCGTATTATTATCACAAAGGCAGAAACACGACCGGTAGGGAGTGTGCCTGTAGAAGAATCCCCGTCGCCGCTACTCCCGGTTCTGACAAGCTCACACCCTTGCTACCGCGCGTGTTTCGGCCTTTTTATTTGTTTTGATAAACGACCTTTCCGCCCATTACCGTAGTCAAAACTTTTGCATCACGAATCTTAACCGGATCGATCGTAAAAATATCATCCGATAAAATAACAAAATCCGCCAATTTTCCGGCCTCGATTGTTCCCTTCATATTATCCTGAAATTCGGCGTAAGCGGAACCGTGCGTAAACGCGCGAACCGTTTCTTCGACGGAGATTTTCTGCTCGGGAATCCATCCGTTAGGATTCTTATCGTCAAGCGTGCGGCGAGTTACGGCGGCATAAACGCCAAGCAGCGGATTAAGCGGGGCAACCGGAGAATCGGAGCCGAAGGCGAGAACCGCTCCCGAATCGAGCAGCGACCTGAACGCATATGTTCCCTTCAAGCGCTTTTCATCGAGCCGTTTCCACGCCCAACGCCCGTCGTCAATGATATGAAAAGGCTGCATCGAAGCCACGACCTTTTGACCGCCGAAACGCTTTATATCATCCTGCCGCAGATGCTGCGCATGCTCAATGCGAAAGCGGCGGTCGCGGCTGCCATTTCTCTGCTCCGCCTTTGCGAAATTATCCAAAACCGTCGCATTTGCGCGGTCGCCTATCGCATGAATCATTATCTGGAGTCCGGCTTTATCGGCGCTCACGATCATTTCGGGCATTTTCGGTATTTCGTCCGATGCAAGGCCGGTGGAATTCGGAGCATCGCGGTACGGCTCGAAAAACCAGGCGGTTGTCGAGCCGAGACTTCCGTCCGAATAACCTTTTAAACAACCTACCCTCAGCATCGCGTCGCCAAAAGCATAGCGAACCCCTGTCTTTTCCCAACGGGCAAAATCCGAGAGCGGCGAACAGCCGTAAATACGCGTCTTTAGTTTTCCCTGCCGCATCAATTCCTGATAAACGCCGATGTCGGTACCGGCTGACATATCCTGAACGCTCGTTACGCCCACGCTTGCAGCGTATTCGGTAGCGGCCGTGGCCGCTTCGAGCTTTTGTTCGAAGGAAAAATCAGGAATGACCTTTGCGACATAACCCATTGCCGAATCTTTCAAAACTCCGGTCGGATTGCCGGCCGCATCGCGTACAATCTCACCGCCTTCGACGTCTTTTGTATTCTTGTCGACCTTGGCGAGATTCAAAGCAAGGCTGTTGGCCAGAGCCATGTGGCCGTCGAGCCGGTCAATAAAAACGGGGTTATCGAGCGTAACCGCATCTATCATCGCGGCGGTCGGCAAATTATTAGGCGTCCAGTTCTCGTGATCCCATTTTCCGCCTAGTATCCACCGGCCTTTTGGAAGCTTGGCGGCAAAATTCTTTATCCGTTCGACAAATTCCTGCGGCGTTTTCGCATCGCGCAGATCGACTGCGGAAAGCTGAAAACCGCCTTCGAGAAAATGAACGTGTGCATCATTAAAGCCGGGTATGACGAG
>JACDAY010000334.1 GCA_013695195.1 Blastocatellia bacterium
CCGCCGGAATTTTTGTGATAATAATTTGTGATGTGAAGCGACTTCATTTATACGAAGATCAAGCGCGGATATTTTTGCGGAAACCCTTACCCATCTCATAATACTCATAAATCTTTTCGAAAATAGCGGTCCAGGAATGCGCTTCGGCAAAAGATCGCGCCGCCTGTTTCATAAGCGGCAAACGGTACGGGTCTTTAGCGGTTTGTACGACGGTGTCGATAAAATCTTCATCACCGCCCGTAATAAAGCCGTTCCTGCCGTGCTCGATCAAAAACTTCGGGCCGCCTTCTTTCATCACAACGGCCGGAACTCCGGACGCCATCGCCTCCAGTACCACATTGCCGAAAGCATCGGTTTGAGAAGGAAAAACGAATAGATCCATATTAGCATACGCTCTTGCCAATTCCTCGCCGTGGATAACGCCCGTCAGATCGGCATTCGGCAGATTTTCAAGCAGCCAGGCACGCTCGCTTCCTTCGCCGACGATTAAAAACCTGTGATTATTTACGCCTGCGTTTTGCAGGGCCGAACTGAGTTTGCCCAAAAACCGGATATTCTTTTCCGGCCGCAGCCTGCCAACGAAACCTATTACGAATGCATCATCACACCGCTTACGTTTTTCGGGCGAAAGGTACACCGTATCGACGCCGCGTCCAAGTAGAAATGAAGGGCGGCCGGTTAGCCTTTGAATTTCGGCGACCAGTTCTTCATTCGGGGCAAGCTGCATTTGCGCCAAAAAATAGAGCTTCATAAGCCCGTACATACCGGCGCGTTCGACAAATTTTGTAATTTTCTGACGCGTGTTTGGCTCAATCCAGGGAATGACACTTGCTAAACGCTGGGCGGCGTATTCGTGAGCGTTGGTGTGCCACGAAGCGACCGCAGGAATATTCCGAAAGTGGGCAAAGGTAATTCCAAGCTGGCTGATATCGTTCAAACCAGTGATGTGTACAATGTCCGGCTTAAAATTTGAAAGAGTTTTTCGAACGATATTTCCATGACGCCAGATCAAAGGATCATATTTTAGCGGCCCGTCGATCGGAATAGACGCGCGGCAGCGTTTGAGGTCAACAAAAGAAACACTTCCGTCATTATGAGTTCGAGTTTCATCACCCGATCTTACGCACAAAAACGGGTAATTTCTGTCCTTTGCAAAATCGACCAGACGTCGAAGAAAATTTGCGGCTCCGTTGGTTTCGTGAAAAGTGTCGGCAAACAACGCGACTTTGGGAATCGAGATCATCTAATTTTACCGAATGCGGAACATGAACTTTAGTTCGCTATTATTTTGCGGACTAAAGTTCGTTTTGTTAACTCTTGGCTCGCAATTGTATAATTCGCATTCCGGCGGCGACGATCAACGTCCAGGCCAGCAGAAGTACCCATGCTCCGAGCGCTGTTGTCCAAGCCCATGACCATTTGCCGCGGAAGCCGCCGAGGATCGATCCGACCGCAAGACCGAACGACACAAAAACGCCCAGCGCGTATAAAAGCTTGCCCTCGCCGATAAAGCGCAGTATTAATATCGGAAGATATGTTACAAACTCAAACACCAGAAGTGGGATCTTTTTCAGATCGCTCCCCAGCGATTTTGTTTCCTTGCCGGCTCCGACAAGCAAAACGCCATGCCGCATTGCGAACAGATTAAACATTGCGGAAAGAGCGGAAAAAAGCACCGAAATCGTAAACGCATATGTGCGGGCGTTATTTTCAGACGCCGGAAAAACATTGCTAAAAAACCGCTCCTGCGAGTAATGAGTGATAAATTCGACTGTATGACTGAACAGCGGCAGCGAGACTGATACTATTAGAATTGCCAGCCAGGCCGGAGTTGCACGCCGGAAAGACTGCACGAGAGCGCCGGAAACGCCCGATGTGAAAAAACGAAAGCTCAACTCTACCAAAACAGCGGTCATTGTAACAATCAAACTCTCACGGCTCGCCTGGTAAACCGTGAAATAAAAAGACGCCCGCAAAATCGCTCCTAAAAGAGCAGATTTCCAGTTCCAACGTGTGATTATCTGCAGAGGGTGCCCGGCGAGGCTGCGCAGCACTTCTGCCAGCGGAATCTCCTTTTCGCGCAGCTCTTCAAGATCGTCTGCTTCCGTTATCGAATGGTGTATATCTTCAGTTCGAGTCATCTATAATTTGGTTTGATCCGCTTCATTTCATATGCTGTTTCATATGCGTCGTAAACACCTTCGAAAACTGCGTCCCACGATCGCGACATAGCATGGCTCCTGGCAATTTCTTTCATTTTGGATAATTTCGCGGGATCATTCATTAACTCTAATGTATATCTAACGAAATCCCGCAGGTCTTTCGCCACAAAACCAGTTTCATTATCTGTAACGATAAATTTGGGCCCGCCCTGATCCGTTACAATCGCCGGAACTCCCGATGCGAATGCTTCCTGCGTTACATTGCCGAACGTGTCCGTTTTCGACGGGAAAACGAAAACGTCCATATTAGCATATGCTTCGGATAATTGCTCGCCTTCCAAAAAACCTTTGAACTCGGCATTTATAAGATGTTTTTCGAGAAATCCGCGTTCATTACCTTCACCGACTATTAAAAATTTAAAATCATTTCTGCCTGCCCGAACCAACTCTTTTTCAAGTTCTACAAGCATGCGAACATTCTTTTCCGCCCGCAGCCGCCCGACAAAACCCAGCCGAAAAATACCGTCATCGACAGTCCTTTTTTTCGGCGAAAACATTTCCGTATCGACGCCGCGGCTCATTATCCGCGATACGCGGCCTGTGCCCTGGCCCAAAAGCCCGACCAATTCCTGATTCGGAGAAAGCACGACCTTCGGCATCTTATAATAAAGTACGGAGCCGGCCAATATTTGCCGCTGTGCAAAATCAGCAATTTGGGTTACGACCGGACCTGGAAGAAAGCGGAGTATTTTCCGCAGCCTGTGTGCGGCAAATTCATGAATATTCGTGTGCCAGGAGCCGAGCATCGGAATATTAAGCTTCCACGACAGATACGATCCCATAATGCTTACGTCGTTGAGGCCGGTGATATGAATTACATGCGGTCTGAATTCAAGAATCGCCCGTAGGACCCGATTTGTATGACGCTGAAAAAACGGATCATAAGCAAGGTCTTCGTCCAGAGTAATCGAGGTTCGTGAACGTTTTAGAGAAAGATAATTTATGCTCCCGTCATGTGTCGATTCCGTCGTCTTTCCGGCATAAATACACAAAAAAGGGTAGCCTTTTTTTTTGGCAAACCCGATCAGCCTTTGACTTGTCATGGCGACGCCGTTCACTTCTAAATACGAATCCGCAAAGAAGGCGACGCGCAATTGTTTGCTCACAATGTTTTGAGTTTAAACTTTACGTTTTGAGTTCAAACTTCAGTTTGTTCTTAGTTGGATTAAAAGACACGTTGAAGCGTGCACTCCGAACTTCTACCCCACAGCTTCCGACGGGAGATTTCGTGGTGTTTCATCAGGATCGGGAGCCTCGAAAGCGGCATTTGGTGCATTTTTGGGAACGCGATCCATTTTCTTTCGCGCAATAGAAAAAATAGGCCGTGCCGTGGGGCTTCCTAAAAAACCGAGCGTCCTTATGGCGCAGCGCAACCAAAACGGCCCGCCGTACAGCCAGTGGTCCGAAAGCGGGCGAACGCCTAGGCCGTCACCGATGTCATAATGAACGCGTTCATACCATAATTGCCGGCCTGCGGCAAACTCCGGGTAGTGCTTCAGTATCTCCGAAAAAGACTGCAATTGACGCGAGTGAAGCGGTTGTTTGTATTCAGGCATCAAAACGACTTCGCTTCTTTTATGGATGCGAATCTCCTCTACAAACTCATCGAAAGTTTCGGCTTTTGTTAAATTAATGACCGTATTCGGTTTGCAGCCGTGACGGTCGCCGCCGGTCGCAATCGGCATGCCGTGCGTTTCCGCCATTTCGATGACTGCTTTATTTTCCGACCACGAGCGAAAACCGTTGATCTCGAGAGCATGTATCCACCGCCCGTTTATTTTCAAAAAATCCTTAAGCAGGAGTTCATGTTTTTCCTTCCCGACGGTTTCGATGTCCCACAGCGGGTGATTCAGAATCACCAGAACGCCGGGCAGGTCATTGAGCATCGAAAACATTTCGTGAAGTTTCGCGTCCGTGTGATTTTCTTTGTTAAACGTGTAATCGAGCAGTGTTTTAGTCAATTCGACTGCATGCTCCTGTGGCAGGTTATGAACGCCCACGTGGAAAAAACCGTAGCCGAACGGCACCGTCCATTCCAGTGAAATCGGAGCATTTTGATTCCCAGCCTGCTCGTTTACTTTCAATGCGGCATCGATGCAGTCGTGATCGGTAATCGATACCAAGGCGTTCAATCCTGTGTCGTTAATCTGTTTTTTCTCGATGTCGTACACCGAAGCCGGGCTCATCGGCGGCGACCAGAATGAATTTGAAAAATCCGGATATCTGCCTTCACGCTTAAAGAAATTTTGGCGTTCCTTCTTCCAAAAATATGCGATGATCGGCAGCTTTTCCGCGTACACCGGGACAAAATCGAGCATCTCTTTTGAATGCTCTGTATGGCAATGGAGAGAAATGCCGGTTTTAGCCTTGGCGGCCAAATCTCCTGCTTCCGGTAATATATGCAGCCGCGTTTGTTTCAAGTTCATTACATTCTCCAGTTTCCCGCGTTACTTAAAACGTATTAAGCTAACAAATCCATGTCCGTATGTAAATTCATCAGATGACGGAGTTTGCATCGATGTTGTCCGAAGCCGCAGTTTACAGGGCATTTCTCATCACACCTGTGAGAGCTGGCAACCTTTCTTTTACGCATCCATCAGAATAGTAAAAATTTATCCGCTTCAAAATTTAAAAAAACCTGTTATAAATAGAAATCGGGCGGTGTTTTGTTAACAGATAAGGGAAAAACCCACATATCATGGTTCCAGGAGAATAATTATGAGTTGGTTATATTCGATTGTTTTTGCCGGTCTGTTATTTTCATCAAATAACGATACTGCCTTTAGTAAAGCGGAAATTGAGATAAGACAAGCGCCCGGTCTTGAAGTAATCGCCGCCCTGACTGATGAAACCGAAAAGTTTGAGCAGACTTATCAGATTACTGCAAACGGCAGAGTCAGCGTATCGAATGTAAACGGCTCGATCGTAGTCGAGGCTTGGGACCGCAACGAAGTGCGGCTCGAAGCGACCAAGATAGCTGACACACGCGAAGCTCTCGCCGATGTGGAAATAAAAGTCGATTCGCGCGCCGATGCTTTCCGTGTCGAAGCGGATTACAGCGGCCTGAGACGCGATCGCGATAAGGGCTGGAAAAATCACCGCAAGCTCGAAGTCCAGTTTCGACTGTCTGTACCGCGTACAGCGGTTTTAGACCAGATCGGAACGGTCAACGGTTCTGTCAGCGTTTCGAATATGACAAATGTTACAAAAGTTTCCGCTGTAAACGGCGAGGTTAGAGCTACGAATTTACGCGGCATGGCGAGCCTGGAAACTGTCAACGGCACGGTCGAGGCTGATTTTGACCGTCTGGACGCGGGGAGCAAAATTTCACTACAAACGGTCAACGGCCGCGTAAATCTCGTCATTCCATCCGATGCCAATGCGACGATAAAGGCCGATTCGCTCAATGGGAGCATCATAAATGACTTCGGATTGCCGGTTCGTAAGGGCAAATATGTCGGCCGTGATATGTACGGCCGTGTCGGCAGCGGCGATGTGCAGATAAGGCTTGAAAGTGTCAACGGCGGGTTGTCGGTCAGCCGCAGGAACGACGGCAGAACTCCGAATCCTGCAACCGATCTGCTTCCTGCAAAGGGCAAGGCTGACGAAGATTGGGATGACGATGACGTTAACGATACTAGTTTCAACATTAAAAATTTAAACAAGGAAATATCCGGTGCAGTAAAGAAATCGGAAAAAGATACAGCCGCTGCAATGAAGGACGCTCAAAAGGAATTGGAAAATATCCAGCCTTTGATTGACAAGGAAGCACTGAATGCTCTGATGGGAATGAAAGTCGAAATCGACGGCGCGCAGATCGAAAAAAATATAAAAAACGGATTGGCGGGCCAAACCGAAACTCTGGCTCGCTTAAGCGGAGCGATGTTTGCAGCCGGCGCTCCTTTAATCGAAAAGAAAACAAATTCATTTCCGGTAAAAGGAATTCCAAAAGTTGTGATTGAGGCGAAAGGCTGCGCTGTAAAAGTCCGGGGTTGGGACAAGCCGGAGGTAAAATATGTTCTAACGAGTCTCAGTGGCGTTCGCGGCCGTACTGATTTAGAAGTAGAAGAAGTTATCACCGAGTCCGGGGTGAGCTTAAGAGTTGTAAAAAAAAATAAGCACGCGCCGAAAGGAGATGCTTCGAGTAACGTTGTTGAAGTTGCAAAACCCGAAGGCGTGGACAGAATAGTAATCAGCCCAAAGGCTGCCGTTGTAACAAAGAATGACGGTGGAATTGAAAAATACGATCTGACCAGTCCGGAAGAAAAAAAAGCTTTTGAAAGAAAACACGGCGGATTTTCACCATCAAAACTGCCATCTGCCCCGAGATCCGGGTCGCGGTCTTCTTCTGCGTCGGCCTCGCCGTCACAATCGCCATTATTCTCTCCCAATTATCGATGGGATTTTGAAATGTTCAACAATCCGAGTCGTTTCCGCATAGAAGTTTATGTTCCCACAAAATCGGATCTAAAGATCATAACCGATCGCGAGATCAGGCTTGACGGCGTGTCGGGTGATATCGAATTGACCGGTGAAGACGAAGCGATAAATATCCGCGATGTAGACGGCAAGCTTAGCATTGCCGCTGCCGAAGGGCAGGTGCGGGTGATCGGGTTCAAAGGCGAGTTCGATTCGATCACAACCGAAGGTGACTTGTATCTTGAAGGAGATTTCGAAAAAATTTCAACAAAAGCGACTTGCGGCACCGTCACTCTGACACTGCCGGAGAATACCAACGCGAGCTTTACATCAAATACAGAGATCGAGTCAGATGGCGTAAATGTGAGCCGCGAAAACGACCGAACCTGGCGTCTAGGCACTGGAGGCGCGAAATTTAACTTTAACTTTACGGACGGTAAGCTGATCATACGCAATGCGGCTCTTGTAAACAGCTACTAATGCCTTGAAGCAAACCAATTTTCTACATTCTTAACAATTTTCATTTGCAAATTTTGCAGCGGATGTGCCGTCCGCTGTTTTTTTTGCTCTGATTTAAAACCGCTCAACCGCTTTAATTTCAATCATATACAAAATAAATCAAAAAAAAGAAAAAACTTCTTGTGATTTATCAAGTGTTGGTGTATAAACATAAGCGGACAAAACATTTCTTGTTTTCTTAATCAACACAGCAATTCGATGGAGGTCAAATGAAGCTAAACAGAAGTTTATTAGCTATCGCCCTAAGTTTCTCTCTAAGTTTAACCGCTTTCCTAGCACTTCCCATACAAACCGCTACGGCACAGGATTCGAAAATTGCGCTTCAGCGCGGCTACCGAACGGGCTATTCCGACGGATATATGGCCGGTTACCGCGATTCTATCGATAGCGCCGCCAAAAGCTACACGCGGCACAACGAATACGCGAAAGCCAATCGTGCCTATAACCGCGATTACGGCACGCCCGAGGATTACAGCGAAGGCTATCGCCAGGGATTTGAAACCGGCTACGATACGGGCTTTGAAAAACGCTCGTTCGAAGCGGTCGTTCCTGAAAATTTGAATAAACGCGGCGAAGGTTCAGCGCCCTCTGAACCTATTGCAGAAGCTCCCGCCGAACAAATACCGGCAGCGGAGCTTGTAATTGAAACGCCGGCAGCAGCCGTAGAAAATATCCCCACCACTCCTGCCGCAGACAGTGTCGCTACCGACCAGACTCCACGGGCACCTGAAAGCTTTCAAAAAGCCAGCTTCACTCCCGTCAGCGATGCTGTCATCATCATCCCGCGCGATACGGAGATCATCGTTGAGCTACTTGAAGACCTGAACACTGAACGCAACAATGAAGGCGATAAGTTTACGGCAAGAATCGTTTCGCCGACGGAGATCGCGGGTGCGACCATCGAAGGTCGAGTGAGCAAGATAACGAAACCCGGCCGTATAAAACGGCGCTCGGAAATGCTGCTTTCGTTCGACCGCATAATTCTTAACGAAGTCCGCTGGAGCAATTTCAACGCAGTTTTGACGGAGGTTTTGCCGTCAAAAGGCGATAATGTAAAACTCGTAGATAATGAAGGAGTCGCCGTCGGCAATCACTCGTACAAGCAAGACAGCGTAAAGGTCGGAGCCGCAACCGGAACAGGCCTCATTATCGGAACGATTGCAGGCGGCCCGGTGGGAGCCGCAGTCGGAGCCGGTGTCGGAGCCGCATTCGGCGTCGGGGCCGTGGTCATTGAACGGGGAAAACACATCAAATTAAACCGCAGCCAGCAGCTTCGTGTGAAGACTTCGTACGAAACGCAGATAAGGTAGTACTTGTAATTTAAGTAATAAAGTTGGACAAGACGCCCATCAGACCTGCAATTTAATTTACGATCCGAAAATTAGCTTAAAGTAATTTAAGCTAATTTTCATTTATTTAACTCAAAATAATTACAGGTTTGGAAGGGCGGCTTGCCCCTGCTTCTTTCTCTTTTACGATAATTATCCTTGTGTCTCCTGACGCTCTCGGATAAAATCAAGGAAGCGACTAATAATTTTATACGACACGGGACAAGTTACCAATGAGTACAGCAACAGAATCAACCGCCGCGACCGCAGGGCTGCGAGGCGTCGTAGCCGCGCAGAGTGCGATCGGCGATGTAAACGGCGATGAAGGAAAGTTAATTTACCAGGGCTATGACATTCACGATCTGGCGGAGAATTCGACCTTTGAAGAGGTTGTTTTTTTGCTTTGGAACGGGCGTCTGCCGAAAAAGGACGAGCTTGCAAATTTGACCGAAGAGCTTCGCTCGAATTACAAAGTGCCCGCCGAAGTCATCGATATGATGAAGCGCTTTCCAAAGGACGCCGATCCGATGGACGTGTTGCGGACCTCGGTTTCGGCGCTTGATTTTTACGACACCGAAGGCCACGGGACCGACCGCGAGCACGCACTGAAAGCCGCCATCAGGGTCACAGGCCAGATCGGAACGCTGGCCGCCGCGTGGGACCGCATCCGTAACAGCAAGGACATAGTTGAACCGGACACGAGCCTGGGCATCGCCGAGAATTTTCTTTATATGCTGCGCGGCGAACGGCCTGATGCGGACGAAGCCCGCATGTTCGACATCGCGCTTATCCTGCACGCCGACCATGAACTGAACGCTTCCA
>JACDAY010000354.1 GCA_013695195.1 Blastocatellia bacterium
CTGTTGAGTCTTGTCCAAGCAATGTTTACTCGTCTCGTATTCCACAGCTCGGTCGGTAAGTTTTTATAATTTCCACCGTCAGGAACCATCGATATTATTTCAATCGTTTTATCCCAGTGATTTGTGATCTCATGATTATAGACGCCCGCCGATCCTTTACGAATTAGTTTCTGGTAAATGTTTTGCTGCGGCATCGGATAGGCTGAACCGCTTGGCAACGAATATTCGGGCAAATCCGACAAAGCCTCAAAAGAGGTTACAGGTTCGCGATTCAAGGGTTTAGGGAAGTCAAAGGTTTGACCGTTTGCTAAACCGACAAAGAAAACTCTTTTCCGTGCCTGCGGAACACCATATTGGGCCGCATTCAATATTTGATAAGACACTGTGTATCCAAGACGATTGAATTCACGAAGTAGAACATCTTTGAGTTCGCCGTCAAAAAGTCCGAGCAATCCCGGAACATTCTCCATTACAAAGGCTTTCGGTCTGAGGTCGGAAAGCAACCGTAAATAGGACAAAAACAATTCATTTCTCGGGTCTTTTCGCAGTCTATGGCCGGATAGAGATACGCCTTGGCAAGGAGGACCGCCGACAAGTAAATCAAGCCCGTTGGGCCCAGCCATTGAGCGAATATCACGTTTATTTAGTTTCGAAATATCGGTAAATATGGCTTGTGAATCACGGTGATTTTTCTCGAACGTAGCGAGCGCGTGTCGGTCGTGGTCAATTCCGAATTTAATATGAAAACCGGCACTTTCAAATCCATATGACAGCCCGCCGCACCCGGAAAACAAATCTATTACCGAATTAGCTCCAATCATCTAAATATTGTTATTGAATTAAGAAAATGCAATGAGCGATAGCATGCGCATCGCCCGGCGAACTTTGGTAATATGTGAAAATAAGCGCCAAATTTATTATTTTAATCATTTTTGCTGCAAACGCAATTCGAAAAACCCAGTCGCTATCGTTCCCGGTTCTGACCTGAATGGGCGTCACGCGAACCTTTAACAATTCCGCCGACGGTTACGGTTTCGCGGAGGTTTAATATAAGCTGGCCTTCGTTTGTGAGGTCGGGGCGGATGAAGCGTTCGGTGTTGGGGATGCGGATTTTGTGGTGGCGGCAGAAGGTTGAGGCGTGGACGGCCCAGCCCATCTGTTTTTTGACCACCTGGAAATTCTCCACAAAACGCGGATACGCCGGCTCGACCGCGATCGCGTCATCCTCGCGGCTGTAGTATAACGCTACCGCCTTTGGGCGGCCCAGGCATTGGTACATCTTCGCGTTCATATAGATCAGGCCCTTTCGGTTGAGCGTAACCCTTACTTCCTGGCCGCGCTTCGCTAGCGGCCCGCCCTTGAATTTTTCCCATTTTTTTTCAAGTGTCATAAGTTTTATAAGCAGTTATGTCGCGTCGCTGCTACGATGTTTCAAGAATAGCACGCTTGTTTTACTAATACAACAAGTATTCCCTGCTTTTTTGACCATCTCTTCTTACTCCTTTCCTTTTTCCCCTTCACTATTTACCACTCACCACTAATTTCACTACTTGGCATAGCGGATATGGACGCTTATGCCGAAAAATGAGAGTGATGCGCCATTTCGATTGCCCTTCGATTACCCTTCCAGTACCTTACGCGGTACTATTGTCCTGATCCGCTTGACCTTGAGCACCTTTTTCGATACTCTATGAGTTCGCTTTTTGGCGGAAATCTCTATTAGTGTGTTTATTTATGAGTACTTATTTTCCAAGCGGGAAAGGTTTGGCTGACAATCGCAAGTGGCTTGTGGTCGATGCTCAGGGTAAAACGGTCGGGCGTCTTGCGACTGAAGTTGCGAGAATGTTGTCGGGAAAGAATAATCCGGCATGGACGCCGTTTTTAGATATGGGCGATTTCGTCGTTGTGATCAACGCCCGTCTCGCTGTTTTCACCGGTGCGAAAACGGACGAAAAATTATATCGCCGCCACACGCTATATCCGGGCGGCCTGCGCGAAACAACCGCCCGGGAAATGTTCGAGAAAAAGCCCGAAAAGGTCATCGAACTTGCCGTGCGTGGAATGCTTCCGAAAACCAAACTCGGCAAAGCAATGGGGAAGAAGCTAAAAGTTTACGCCGACGCGGAGCACAGGCATTCTGCACAAAGCCCGGAGGCGATTGAAATTACGACAAGATAGTTGTCGGTTGTCAGTTCAGTCAATTGTCAGAAAATCTGACTACTGACTACTGACTACTGACTACTGACTACTACTAAATATGGCAGAAATTCAATATTACGGCACGGGCCGCAGAAAAACATCGACGGCGCGCGTATATCTCCGTCCCGGCACAGGCACAATCACGGTCAACCGACGCGAATTCAATTCTTATTTTCCGAACGAAGCTTTGCAAATGATCATTCGCCAACCGCTCCGGCTAACGGATACGGCGGGCAAGTTCGACATTTTAGTTAATGTGGACGGCGGCGGAACCGCGGGTCAGGCCGGTGCGGTTCGTCACGGAATCACACGCGCCTTGATGGAGTTTAACGCCGATTTGCGTCCGGCTTTGAAAAAGGCCGGACTCATAACACGTGATCCGCGTCAGAAAGAACGTAAGAAATACGGCCAGAAAGGCGCACGTGCGAGATTCCAATTCTCGAAGAGATAGAATTGTCCGACAAACTTTAGTTTTGTCGTCTTTTTCAACAAACTGAAGTTTGTTGAACTTTAAATCCATTGCTGCGGTTCATTGGTTTATAGAAGTGGTGACCATGGCGAGTACAAAAACCAATAAGTTGAGGAGATATTAAGTTTTGGCTACAGTTACAATGAAAGAGCTTCTGGAAGCGGGAGTTCACTTTGGACACCAGGTGCGCCGTTGGAACCCGAAGATGAAAGAATACATCTTTGGCGAACGCAACGGCATTTATATTATTGACCTTCAAAAAACCCAGAAGCTTTTCCGCGACGCGTTGAACTACGTATCGGAATCGCTCACCGAACGGCCGAACCAAAAGGTCCTGTTCGTCGGCACCAAGCGTCAGGCGCAGGACGCGATCAAGGAAGAGGCCGAACGCTGCGGGCAGTATTACATCAACAACCGATGGCTTGGCGGGCTTCTGACCAACTATCAAACCGTTCAAAAGTCGATTCAAAAACTCAAAGATATCGAGACGATGCGTGAAGACGGGCGTTTCGAGATGTTGACGAAAAAAGAACGCCTGAAACTCGACCATCTGCACGCGGGATTAATGAAGAACCTCGCCGGCATCAAGGACATGGGCGGCCCGCCGGACATGATGTTCGTCATCGACGTCCGCAAGGAGGACATCGCGATCAAGGAGGCAAACCGCCTCGGCATCCCTATCGTCGCGGTAGTCGATACAAACTGCTCGCCCGAAGGGATCGACCAGGTAATTCCAGGCAATGACGACGCCTTGCGCGCCATTCGCCTGTTTGCATCACGTATTGCGGACGCGATTCTCGAAGGCCAGCAGGTTGGAACGGAAGGCCGCTCGACACAGGCTGAAGGCGCCGAGACAAACGAAGATGAGAATATCGATCTGGGTGCTGCGTTAGCGTCGCCGCCCGAACCGGATGTTCAGGTAGCTGATCAATCCTTCGCCACCGCTGATGCAACGCATCCCGAAACCGATGTCGCGGAATCCGATAGAAAAATAGTTCCAGAAAAGCCTTTAGAAGCCGACTCCGTCGAGGAAGTTGCGGCGCAGAAAACAGAAGAAGTTACGGAAGCAACCGCAAGCTAATTACATTTTTTTGAAAGCGCAGCCGTTTCCGTTTATCGCGAATCGGCTTGCGCTTTTTTATAAACAAAGTTTCAAGTTCTGAGTTCACGCTTTAGCGTGTTCTTCCGAAGATATGCTGAAGCGTGAACTCAGAACAATTATATTGGAGTAATTTATGGCAGATGTTACAGCGAGTTCAGTAAAAGCGCTGCGGGAAAAAACCGGCGCTGGAATGATGGAATGCAAAGCCGCTTTGACCGAAGCAGACGGCGACGAAACGCAGGCGATTGAGCTTCTCCGCAAAAAAGGCATGGCGACCGCTGGTAAAAAAGCGGGCCGGGTTACGGCCGAGGGCGCCGTTGGCTCTTATATCCATATGGGCGGCAAGGTCGGAGTGATGGTCGAGGTGAATTGCGAAAGTGATTTTGTTGCCCGAGGCGAAGAATTTCAGCAGCTCGTCAAAGATGTTGCGATGCATATCGCCGCTTCCGACCCGCGTTACGCAAACCGCGTCGAAATCCCGGCCGCGGACCTCGACAAGGAACGCTCATTTCTTTTGGAACAGCTTAAAAGCGATCCGAAAAATGCCGAAAAACCGGCAGACGTTCTCAACAAGATCATCGAAGGCCGCCTGAATAAATTTTACGAAGAAAATGTTCTGGTCGATCAGCCGTTCGTCAAAGACCCCAGCAAAACCATCGGTGAATTAGTAGCTGAAAAGATAGCCTCGATCAAGGAAAATATCACGATCCGCCGCTTCACGCGTTATAAAATGGGCGAGGGCATCGAAAAACGCGCCGACGATTTCGCCGCCGAAGTAGCATCAATGGTAGGGTAGGATGAGTTCAAGGTTCCATGTTAACTATTGAACCTTGAACCTGGAGCCTTGAACCTGGAACTCTTATGACGCCTGCATTTAATCGCATCCTGCTCAAGCTTTCCGGCGAAGCCCTGATGGGCGGCCAGAATTACGGCATTGATACGCTTGTCGCCGAATCCGTAGCACGCGAAGTGAAGGCCGTTCACGAACTGGGCGTCGAGATCGCGATTGTTGTCGGCGGAGGCAATATATTTCGCGGCGTATCGAAATCAGCGGGAAATATGGATCGCGGCGCCGCCGATTATATCGGAATGCTCGCGACGGTAATGAACGCGGTCGTGCTGCAGGATGCCCTCGAACAAATCGATGTTTACACGCGTGTCATGTCCGCCATCGACATTCCCCAGCTTGCCGAGCCGTTTATTCGCCGACGTGCGATACGGCATCTTGAAAAAAAGCGTGTAGTCATTTTTGCCGCCGGCACGGGAAATCCGTATTTTACGACCGATTCGGCAGCGGCTTTGCGGGCGTGTGAGATTGGGGCCGAAGTTATTTTTAAAGCCACAAAGGTTGACGGAATTTATTCCGCCGACCCGATGAAAGACCCGAACGCAATGCGGTTTGAAAAGATCTCGTATCAGGAAGTGCTGGAAAAGCAGTTGAAGGTAATGGATGCGTCGGCAATTTCGCTTTGCATGGACAATAATTTGCCGATCATTGTCTTTAATATGAAAGAATCCGGCAATATCCTAAAAGCGGTAAGCGGGGATCTTAGCATCGGCACTCTCGTAACCGTCGGCGGCACGGCAACGACTGCCCGCTAGATTTACAGCCAATTTAAATTTATCGAGGAACACGATGAGCGTAAACACTGTAACGAACGAAACAAAACCGAAAATGGATGCGGTCGTTGAAGATTTCAAGCGAAAGCTAACGAATGTCCGCACGGGGCGCGCGACCGTCGGACTGCTCGATGCCGTGATGGTCGATTATTACGGCACGCCGACGCCGCTGAGCCAGATGGCGTCCGTCGCCGTACCCGAACCACAGATGCTGACAGTTCAGCCATGGGATTCAACACAGATGGCCGCGGTTGAAAAGGCAATCACCGCGGCTAATCTGGGACTTAATCCTTCGAACGACGGCAAGATAATTCGCCTTTCGGTTCCGGCTCTCAACGAAGAGCGGCGCAAACAATTTGCCAAACAGATTCATGAGATTGCCGAGGAACACCGGATCGCCGTTCGAAATGTCCGCCACGCGTCGAACGACGCCATAAAGAAAATGACAAAAGAAAAATCTATTTCGGAAGATGACGAGCGCACTGGACTCGAGGAAGTGCAAAAACTGACGAACACATTCATCGGCAGGATAGATGAACTTGCAAAGAATAAGGAAACCGAGATAATGAGCGTCTGATTATGGACGCGGACTTTAGTCCGAAAAGTCGATGCGGACTAAAGTCCGTGTGCCGTTTACTGCTTATTACTTTCTTCTTCAGCTTTTGACGTGTCCAGATTCCTTTTGAAATCCTTACAGGTTTTCGCTAATTCCACCTTGTTCGCCTTTTGTTCCTCGATACTTCTTTTCATCCGGTCACGAAACTTGTTAAGGAGCGTTGTCTTGACGGCTTTTGTAACAAAATTATCGTCGGGGTCGTTCGCTTGAGCGACTAGAAAATCCATCACTTCGTCACATTCCGCAACGCCGAACTTGTCCTCACCGGCAACGGTTTCCAAGGCCGAGTCGGTAAGTGTTTTATTTTTGACATTGGAATTCGTGTTTTCCGAACCCGTAACGGTTTTTTGCACGCGGTCAGCCATACCGCAGCCCATGACGGCCAGAATAATTAGCGTTATAATTATGGCCGAAGATATGTTTTGCATAATCCGGTAAAAATCTAAAGATTTACTGGATAGGCGTTCCGCTAAAATCGTAAATGACGTATAAGTTCAGAGCATTATCCTTCACCTCGGCGCGGACATCGTTGACATTAGCCTGCAGCGTTCCGCCCGCTGAGGCTATCGGCAAATTTAATGCTATTTGCTTTCCCTGCAAAATTTGAATTGGGTTTACGCGGTTGTTCAAAGTAGTCTGGACAAGTGGCGTTACAAAACCACTGACTATCGGGTTCACGCCGTCCAGATTGACCGTTTCGACATTTATCTGCCCGAAGACAGCCTGCTGCGACTGATCAAAACGCAGTGCCATATTTGCTTGCGCCCAGCCGGTAAAATTAATGCAGCCGAAAGGTGAGTTATAGCTTCCGGAAAACGCCAGAGGAGCAGCGATCCTGTTATTTTCGAATGCCACGCCCGTGCGGACGCCGCTTCCCTCAGCCAAAAGCTTTATCGTTCCGTCGCACTGCGGATTTTGCAAAGCGGCATAATGAAATGAGCCGGAATCTTCAAAAGCCGCGTTTCGCGCTAAGCCTAAGGGGAAAGAAGGCGGTTTCATATCCTGGAGAATCGTGTTCACAACTTCATTAAAAAAGTCCTGTTTTATGACGATTTGGGCAGTTCCTGGAGCTCCGTTCGGATCCGGAGGCTGGATCGGATTTCCGGGCGATTGCGAGGAGCTCGGCGCACCCACAAAAAGAAAAAACGTGAATACACCGCCCAGTACCAAACCGATCAAAACACCGATAATTAATTTCCCCATAGTTTTTACCTCGCCGGTGAAACCATTGGACTTGCTGCGGGCTGCTGGCCCTGCATCATAGTTTGGCCTTGCATCATCACTTGCCCTAGGAATTGGGCGAGCGAATTAAATATCAGGTTCACCTGAGAACGCACTTGCTCCGATTCTATTTTTTGGTAATCGGTCGGCTGCTGGAAAAGCTCCGGTGCGGTGTCGGTTTGAATTTCCGTAATTTCCGTTATGATACGCAAACCGCTGTAGCCCTGCACATTTCCGCCTGTCTGCGATTGCGAAACGGTTTCCGAATGCAGGGGCAGGCCTGTTGCTTTATCGACTAGCAAAAACGATTCGGTTTGAACATTGCCCGCTTGCGTCTGCGTATTTGCAACCGAGCCGTAACGGTATTTTATAACGTCGCGCCCGTTATATTTTTCTTCGCCGACGAGCTGTACACCCTGCATATTTTTAACCTGCTTGACGATCTGTTCAGGCATCAGCATCCTGCGGACATCAAAGCCCAGCGATTCCTGATTCAGTTCGGCATATTGCCTTTTTTCAGGCAAAACCAAATAGTTTGTACCGGCTTTATCAAGATAAACGACGCGGCCGCCGGCGGGCATTGAGAACTCCATTCGCCGATCCGAACCGCTTCGGGCAACTTTTGCAGCCAAAGTCGGGAGCGCCGTCTTTTGCTGGCCGCCGATCGCTTCCAGTTTAAGAGTAACCGTTGCCTGATATTCCTCGGGTTCCTTCGTCTCGACCATCGATGAAGCCATCGAATTAGAATTCGACGAATTCATATTCGAGACATTCGCCATTAAATTGGAACTATTCGCATTTGAATTGGCCAAATTTACATTTGTAGTGCCAGGCTGCGCTCCGCAGCCGATCAAAATGAAAGAAACAATTGAAAATCCAGCTAAAACGGAAATATTTTTCAGATTAAGCTTTTGCATATTCAGAATCTCCTTATGATTAGTGTCCATCGAACTTTAGTTTGATGGATGATGGCTAAGTAATTTCAACAAACTGAAGTTTGTTGAACAAATAAAAGCTGAATTAAAGTAATACAATTTCTACGACTGGTTTTTAACAAAGCAAAAATTATGCCTTGTCCAGATT
>JACDAY010000201.1 GCA_013695195.1 Blastocatellia bacterium
CCTTTGCACGCTCGGCTGCTTCTGCCTGTTCAATCGATTCGTTAACATCGCTGATCATCTTCCGGTAATTGATATAAGCAATACCCAGAATCAAAGCCGCAATAACCGTCATCGCAAAATCGGCATAGCTGATCAGTTTATAAACAATACCCGCCAATCCCGCGCCCGCGAATTGAGTAAACGAAATCGACAAACACTGCGTTTTCCAGACTTCCCAAATATTGTTTCCGGCTTTGATATTCTGGTAAACGGCGATGAAGACCGACAAAGAAAAAAATTGGCTCAGGCATAAGACGCCTAGTACAGTAATAAGTGTGCGCGTATTCGATAAGTCGGATCCGATAATAGATGTAAGTGAAAGGACAATCGTATAAGTAAAAGCCGTCAAAAAAGAAGCTAAAGAAGAGTTGAAGATTACTATCCCATACCCTGACATCAGCTTTTGATTTTTTAAATAGAGACCGTTCGCAAAAGCCTCAACAAAGGCTATCAGGATTGCCATTTCTCCGCCGTAAACCAAAAATGTCAGAAAAACAATCGAATCGGAAAAACTGAGCATTAAATTGGATCGTGGAATTTGAAGGCTCATCCTGGGGGCAAGGAAGACGGCAAATATCAGGACAAACAGAAAGCTCCAGCTAAAGGCACCACTGGGAAGCTTCGCGAGAGCAAAGCACACACATACACTACCGAGAATAATAATGGTGGCTCGAAGATAACTTGAGAATTTTTCCCTGTTCATAACGGGAGAGAATGCAATTTTAAAATCGGACGATTCGGTTGGGGGATTGAAATGATGTGGACACGAAGAAAGAGAGCGCAGTAGACTGCCAAACAAAGTTTAACAGCATATCATACAGAAAATCAACAAAAATCTTTGGTAGTAACTGAGCGCGTCTGGCGATCTGGGTTCCTGAAAGATCGGCCAATTCAAACTCCAAAGTACCGTTCATTTGTCTGAAAATGTCTGAAAAGAAGCCCATAACTGAGTATACAGATATTAGCCTATGCATTCGGCACCTCTATTATGTATATCTGCTACTCACCGGCCATTTAATCAGAAAAATAATTTTTCGGCAGCAAAAAATGGATTTATTGATAACCAGGTATACATTTTTCTACTAAATGCGACATTAATAGAATTTTGCAATTCAACAACGATAACTCTTTCCTATTCAAGATTTAAGACTCCAGGCTCATTGGACTTTTCTTGCGGCACGCGGCTTGTAATGCTAAGGGCATCAGGAAGTAAAAACTTCACAAATCTTAAAAAACCCAGGAGAAACAGAAAATGAAAAACTTAAGAAATATTTTATCAGCAGGTATTTTGATGGCGGCAATAGCAGGAACGACCTTTGCAAACGCAGGTGCCTTAATACTGAGTCGTAACGTACAGCCAAACACTAAAGTTTCCAGTTTTACAAAAGTTGAATTTTTCTTTAAAAGTATAGCAGGAGCTCTTATCCTCTCGCGAACGGGAATTCTCATTCAGGACTAAAAACCCTGACCACAAACCAAAGACGGGTTCAACTCCCGCGAGAGCAGCCTTGTCGAGAAATCGTCGGGCTGTTTCTTATTTATGAAAAAAGGCCTTGAGGCCAGCTGGAAAGATTCTTTGTCCGACGCTTTTTTTGAAATTTTTATCATAAATATTATCTCGCGGAAGACCGTTGATAAGTCGCCGAAAGCCGTCTTAGATTCTCGACGGATTGTGGGAGAATTTGCAGAACGCGGGCGACATCGTCCTTCGTATTATCCTTGCCGAAGCTGAAGCGGATGGCCCCGCGGGACAGGTCATCGTTTCGGCCGAGGGCGCGGATCACCGGCGACGGCTCGAGCGAGCCGGACGAGCAGGCCGATCCGGTGGAGACGGCGACGCCCTGCATATCTAGGTTGATGAGCAGGCCTTCGCCTTCGATGAACCGGAATGAAATGTTGGAGATATTTGGCAGGCGGTTTTCAGAATCGCCATTGAGAAAAATTTCGGGAATTCGCTCGGCCACTCCCTGTTCGAACGTGTCCCGCAAACGCTTTAAGTTCTGCGAATTTTCACGTAAACGCTCCTTTGCCAGCTCGCACGCCTTTCCGAATGCGACGATGTGCGGAACAGATTCCGTTCCGCCCCGCCGTTCGCGTTCCTGGTGGCCGCCGAGATTTTGAGGATGCAGACGGACGCCGCGGCGCACATACAATGCACCCACGCCTTTTGGTGCGTAGATCTTATGCGCGGAAAGCGAGAGAAGGTCGCAGCCAAGCTCTTCGACATCGACAGGCATTTTCCCCGCAGCCTGCACGGCATCGGTATGAAACCATATTTTTTCCCCGTTCTCACGAAGGCTCTTGACCAATTTTCCGATTTCTTCTATGGGCTGAATTGTCCCGATCTCGTTGTTTGCGGTCATTATCGAGATGAGGGCAGTGTCTTCCCGAATAGCGTTTTTTAGATCGTCAAGCCGGACAATACCGGTTTCGTAAACGGGCAGATATGTTACGGAATATCCCTTTTTTTCCAGGTCTTCGCAGACATTTTTTACAGCGGAATGCTCGATTGCGGAAGTGATAATATTGTTCTTAAGCTTTTCCTTGCGGTCCGGTTTTCTCTGTATTGCTTCGAGCAGACCGCGTATCGCAAGATTGTTAGCTTCCGTTCCTCCGGATGTGAAAACTATCTCGTTTGGACGGGCATGGATCAGATCAGCGACCTGATGCCGCGCCCGGTCGACCGCGCCCCGCGCTTCCTGGCCAAAAAAATGGATGCTCGAAGCATTGCCAAATTTGTCGATCAGAAACGGAAGCATCGCATCCAAAACTTCCGGATCAACGGGCGTCGTCGCGCTGTGGTCTAGGTATATCCGTCGGAACATAATCAAATTCTAACTCAATATCCGAAAGCATCACACCCGATCAAGCGCAAAAAAGCGGAGCATCTCATGCTCCGCTTTTAAGACCGTGACCGACACAACCCATTATTTACCTTCGCGGTAGGCGGTGAATTGTGCGTCCATTCGAGAGTCTTGTCCACCGGAGAATCGATCCATGCAGTAGTCGTCAGTATAATCCATAAAGTTCTCAATCGGATCCACTCCCGGAAAATTTCTTCCCGCACATGAGTCCCTTCCTCCCGGGCATCCGTATGCCGGGCTTCTTTCCGCGGACGTGTCGTTGACAAGGTCGCCCCCAGTCGTTGCGTTTTTGGCGCATCCGCCCTGAAACGTGTGGTACAGTCCCATCCAATGACCGACTTCGTGCGTGCCGGTGTCACCTAGATTGTAAGGAGCAGCACTTCCGCCGGGTAGACTGGAATAAAGCAAAACGACGCCGTCTTTAAGCGGGGCACTGTTGTAGCTTGAAGGAAACGTCGCATAACCTAGAATTCCGCCGCTTGGGTTACATGTGTAAACGTTCAAATCATCCGCAGATCCCTGATGGAGTGCGTTTTTCATTGCTGTTTCTGACGAACCGTAGCAGTCATTATACCAGTTCGTATTCGTTGTCCGGGTTGTCGAAGTAAGGTTAAACGACCAGCCCGAATTTGAGAATGCAGCGTTCAAAACAGCGATTTGATCCTGGATCATAGAGTCGCTAATGTCGCCATTCGCGATTCCGGAGCCTTTGTTGACGACGTGAAAATAAACATTGATGATCCCGCCACTGGCCTGGGCCCTGCCGAGATCCCGAAGTTCAGCCTTTTTCATTGAAAAGTCGCGTTCCATAACGGAAACTTCTTCGTCCGTAGGCAATACCGGACAAAAACGTTCTGTACGCTTCCCGATATCTTTATTATCATCGTTTTTGTCGGCGACCTGAGCATCGCTTTTAAAGCCGACCACACACGCGCCTACCAACAGCGCAAACACGAACACTGATTTCATATTCATTAGTTATCCTCCAAAAACTTTGAATCTTTATGCCGCGCCGCCTGGGGCTCGATCCATATGCGAAGTGAATTGAGATAGATTATGCTATATCAATGGCAGAAGCAAGAAAAAAAATACACAAACATCAAAGCGGAAAGCGAAGTTGGAAAGAACGCTATAATATTACATTCAAATTACACTAATACAGGAGTTACAGTGGGAACGTATCTTGCTCTAAAACCGCAGGATAAGATAGAGTAAAACGATACGGACGCGTGCGGCATCATAGTACAGCGATAGATTAGCGGGGAATATTAAAATGGATTTTACGACAAAAGAGTTATTAAAAAGGTACGCAAAACTTGCGATCGGACAGCCGTTTGCACCGATTCTTCTAAACATTCTTGTTACGAGTGTTTGTGATATGCGATGCACTCACTGCTTTTTTACGGATGAGCTGGACGACCGGCCGCGGAAAAAGCTGCAAATGAAAACGCAGGAGCTCGAGCAGATATCCGAAACGCTCGGGGGCAATCTCGGCGTGCTGGTTCTCGCTGGCGGCGAGCCATTCACGCGAAAGGATTTACCGGAGATCGTCAGTGCATTTCATCGCAATAATAAGCTCGAATCGGTTTACATTATGTCCAACGGGCAGATTCACCCGCGTATTTTCCCCGATGTAACGAGAATTTGTCAGGAAAATCCGAAACTGAACGTTACCGTCGCCTTGGGAATTGACGGCCTCAAGGATCAGCACGAGAAGATCCGCCAGAAAGAGGGAAGCTGGGACAAAGCGATCCACACGGCACGGACGTTGAAGGAAATGAAAAAGGAGTTTCCGAATATCGATGTTCAGACGTGTACTTGCGTGATGAATTCGAACCAGGACACGATCTTCGACTGGTACGATTTTCTTAAGTACGATTTGAAGCCGGACAAGATCAACATCAACTATATCCGTCCGCCTTCCAAGGACCCGAACGAATTGAATTTCGATCATAACCGCTATGCGCAATTGTCGCATATGATCCTGGACGACGTCCGCAACTCCGCTATTAAGAACAATTACGGCGGTTCAGCCGGATTTTTTAAGGCGGCGATCGACATTTACATGCATGATCTGATCTCAAAGGTGAAGGAAACTAATGAAAAGCAGATGACCTGCTACGCTGGAACAGCCGGCGCAGTTATTTACGACGAAGGTACGATTTCTTCCTGTGAAAACAAGAGCGCCGTTACCAATTTGCGCGATTTTGACTGGAACTTCCAGAGCGCGTGGAACTCGCCGCAGATGAAACAGCGTCGCAAGGAAGTCGCAAACGGCTGCTTCTGCACGCACGAATCGAACAGCTATTATCCGAGCCTTCCGTTCAATCCTAAGCATTTGATTCAAATAAAGAAGCTCGAAAAGCAGATGAAAAAGGCTTCGAAAGAGTTGGGAGTCGATCAACTTCATCCCGAGAATATGGCGGTTAAAGCATAAAAAATGAATATCACCGTCGAAAAAACTATGGAAATGCCCAATGCTGTGCTTTTTGCCCGTAAACTCGACGCTGCTCTGAAAGCCGAGCAAAAGAAACGACAGCATTTTTATAAAATCATTGACGAAAACAGGAAGATGGAGTTTATAAACGGGGAGATATTATTCCAATCTCCTGTAAAATTGCTGCACAACGAAGCGACTGGAAATCTTTTCCAGTTGTTGAAAGCGTACGTGTCAACAAATAAGCTCAGGTTTGTCGGCATTGAAAAGATACTGGTTTCACTCACCCGCAACGACTACGAGCCCGATGTCTGTTTTTTTGGAAATGAAAAGTCCAAAAGCTTTACACCGAAGCAAATGCAGTTTCCCGCTCCCGATTTTGTTGTAGAAGTGGTTTCGGATTCAACCGAGCGGACGGACCGCGAAACCAAGTTTCAGGACTATGCCGCCCATGGAGTAAGGGAGTATTGGATAGTCGATCCGGACAAAGCCACTGTTGAACAATATTTACTGCAAAGTGAGGAATACGAACTGCTTTTGAAAGCAAAGGACGGTGAAATCGAAAGTATTGCTATTGAAGGTTTTCGAATTCCTATTCGGGCAATATTTGATGAAGCGGAGAATTTAGCAGCCCTGAGAACTCTTATCGCGGATTGACCGTTCGAGTAAGCTATGCAGCAAAACACTCCAAAAATTCTCATCATTTCATCCGACACCGGCGGCGGGCACCGGTCGGCTGCGCAGGCTGTTGCCGATGGGTTGGCGAAATTTTGGCATGGCGATTCATCTGTTGTTCGCATCGT
>JACDAY010000371.1 GCA_013695195.1 Blastocatellia bacterium
TGCACTCGGCTCGGACTATCCTTTTCCGCTCGGTGAATCGGAACCCGGAAACCTGATAGAATCGATGCCGTTTGACGAAGCGACAAAGGCAATGCTTCTTCATGAAACAGCATTGAGATGGCTTAATCTGGGAAACAATTTATTTGACTAGATAGTCTGACTAGACTATAATTCTGGTATGAAGGTGAGCGTCTATGAAGCAAAATCCAAACTGAGCCAGATGATCAATAAAGCACTCGAAGGCGAAGAGGTTATCATTACGCGCAATGGAACCGAAACCGTCCGGCTCGTGCCTGTGGCGAAGCGCAAAAAATGGGTAGGGATGTACGCCGGGCAGGTAAAAATTCACGATAGTTTCTTTGAGCCGCTCGATGACGAAACGCTCGCCTATTTCACCGGCGATGCGAAAACCGCGTTAGATGATCTTTAATGAGCATCCTGCTTGATACACACGTCTTCATATGGGCGATTGGCGGTGAAAACCGCTTATCGAAGACCGCTCGTACTCTGCTTGAGGATCCCGACGAGATAATTTTTCTTTCAGCGGCAAGCTCCTGGGAGATCGCAATAAAGTGGTCAAAGGGAGCGTTGGACCTGCCAGGCAATCCCGGAACATTTATTCCCGAGGCAATTGCTGCTGCCCGTATATCGAAGCTTTCGATAACCATTCGAGACAGTTGTTACGTCGCCGATCTGCCCTTTCATCATAAAGACCCTTTCGACCGGTTACTTATCGCTCAAGCGCAAGCGAATGATTTGCGGATCTTTACAAACGATCGTTCCTTCAAGAAATACGACGTTGATGTTTTTTGGGTGTAGGCCATGAAGAGTTTTGATTTCAGGAACGCCACCGCCGCGGAGTGGGACGCTAACGACGAACTTGGCCAGTTTCGAAGCCGCTTTCATTTCCCAAAAACTGTTAACGGAGATGAGGCTATCTATCTCACTGGAAATTCGCTTGGCCTGCAGCCGAAATCCGTGCGCGGTTATATCGAGCAGGAATTAAAGGATTGGGAAACGCTCGGGGTCAAAGGGCATCTCCACGCCAAAAACCCGTGGCTGCCGTATCATGAATTGCTGACCAAACAGATGTCACGCGTCGTCGGGGCCAAACCTATCGAGACGGTCGTGATGAACTCATTGACGACGAATCTGCATTTGTTAATGGTGTCTTTTTATCGCCCGTCGTCTTCCAGATACAAAATTATTATCGAAAAGGGCGCGTTTCCGTCTGACCAATATGCGGTTGAATCACAGCTGCGATTCCATGATTTTGGGTCAGAACCGCCCGCATTAGCGGGTGGGTTAACGCGGGCAGTTGGTACTCAGGAAGACTATACAGCGGGGCTTCAACCACCCCGTCCGCGAAACGCGGCCACCTCTCCTTTGGAAGTAGGGGAGCTAAGAGCGTTGATCGAATTATCACCACGTGAAGGCGAATCGACGTTACGCACCGACGACATTCTCGAAACCATCAAGCGCGAGGGCGATTCGATCGCTTTGATCCTGCTCGGCGGCGTAAATTATTACACGGGTCAGGCTTTTGAAATGCAGGCGATAACCGACGCAGGGCACAGAGCGGGCGCAGTTGTCGGGTTCGATCTGGCACACGCGGCAGGAAACATCGAATTGAGTCTGCATGATTGGAACGTCGATTTTGCCGCGTGGTGTTCGTATAAATATCTGAACGCCGGGCCGGGAGCGGTCGGTGGCGCGTTTGTCCATGAGCGTCACGCAACTAATATCGAGCTGCCGCGTTTTGCCGGCTGGTGGGGACACGATAAGGAAACGCGTTTCCAAATGGGGCCGAACTTCAAGCCAATCCCAGGTGCGGAAGGCTGGCAGCTCTCGAATCCGCCGATCTTACAGATGGCCGCATTGCGAGCATCCCTGGAAATTTTCGAGGAAGCCGGAATGAAGGCTTTGACAGCAAAATCGCGGAAATTGACCGGTTATTTAGAGTTTTTGCTAAGCGAGATTCACGACGAACGAATCTCGATCATTACACCGGCTGATCCAAACGAGCGCGGCTGCCAGCTTTCAATTTGTGTCAAAGATGCGGATAAAAGTCTATTTCAACGGATTACGGATAGCGGCGTGATCGCCGATTGGCGCGAACCGGACGTGATCCGCATCGCGCCAGTGCCGCTTTATAATTCGTTTGCCGATGTATTCCGGTTCACCGAAATTTTGAAGGGTTGTTTGAGTTGACCGCCGAACAGATGAGGAACCATGACAATATCATTCGTTTTTCGATTCGCCATTATTATTTACCTCGCCGCCTGCCTTAGCTTTGTTAGAGCAAGTGGGCAAACCATGAGGGTAACGCTCCTCGGAACCGGAGCTCCGTCGCCAGTAATGTATCGGATGGGCCCCAGCATCCTGGTTGAGGCAGGCGGCCAAAAACTGATTTTCGATGTCGGCCGTGGCTCATTGCAGCGGCTTACCCAGGTAAACGTCAATTACAAGGACGTTCAAGGTGTGTTTTTCACTCATCTGCACTCGGATCATATCGTAGGTTTCCCCGATCTTTGGCTGACCGGCTGGATAACCGGTGCCGGGCGAAAGAATCTGCTTTCGGTTTGGGGTCCGGCCGGAACAAAGAAGATGATGGCGCTCCTTGCGCAAGCATTTGAATTTGATATCAAGCTCCGTATTTCTGATGACAAAGCTCCGCCGAGCGGTGTCCTGATCGAGGCAAATGATATAAAAGAAGGAGTTATCTACGAGAAAAATGGCGTCAAGGTGACCGCGTTTAACGTTGATCACCGTCCGATTGATCCGGCTTTTGGTTACCGGATCGACTTCGGCGGACGCTCAGTCGTTCTGTCCGGCGACACACGATACTCCGAAAACCTTATCAAATATGCCCGCGGCGTCGATCTGCTGGTTCATGAAGTTGCGTCGCCCGAGGCAATGAAGAGATCGGGTCAAACCGTAGAACGACAAAAGTCGGTTGTGGCACATCACACCACACCGGAACGCGCGGGCGAGGTGTTTGCGAAAGTAAAGCCCAAGTTGGCGGTCTATTCGCATATCGTTCCGCCTTTCGCGGAGGAAGCGAGTTTGATCGCGCTTACCCGCAAAACCTTTACGGGATCATTGGAAGTGGGACAAGACTTGATGGTGATCGAGATAGGCGAGAAGATCGAAATCCGTCGCACTGTTAGGCCTGAGGGTTCCACCGGAAAAACACTCTCTGGAAAATAGCGTGAATCAGAAAGTAATTATTATCGGAGCTGGTTTGGCAGGCTCGCTGCTCGCCATTTACGTCGCAAAACGCGGCATCGCTGTTGAGATTTACGAAGCTCGCGGTGATATGCGGCTTGAAACGGTTGCAGCCGGGCGGTCGATCAATCTTGCCTTGTCGGATCGCGGCATTGCCGCTTTGCGCGAGGTGGGGATGGACGAATATATGCTCAGCGAGGCCGTGCCGATGTACGGGCGAATGATACATTCCGTTTCGGGCGAAACGAAGCTGCTGCCGTACAGCGGGCGGCAGGGCGAATACATCAACTCAGTTTCGCGAGCCGGTTTAAATATCGCTTTGATAAATGAAGCCGAAAAACATGACGGTGTGCGATTTTATTTTAACGAGCGATGCGTCGATTTCGACTGCAGAACCGGCGAGGCACATCTTTCAAGCGGAAAGATTGTGAAGGGCAATACGCTGATCGCAACCGACGGCGCGGGCTCGGCCGTGCGGCACGCAATGCTGCACGGCGGCGTTGAAAGGTTTAACTTTGAGCAAACCTGGCTTGAGCATGGTTATAAGGAATTGGTCATCCCGTCAGGTCAGAACCGCCTGCGTGAGCGGGTGGCCTCCGAGTTCCCGTCAGATCAGAACCGCCTGCGTGAGCGGGTGGCCTCCGAGTTCGTTATGGAAAAAAATGCCCTGCATATCTGGCCGCGGCATAAATTCATGATGATCGCATTGCCGAATTTTGATGGGAGCTTTACATGCACGCTTTTTCTAGCCCTCAAAGGCGAGAATAGTTTTGAACGACTGGAGCGTCGGCATCCTGCCGGCAAAACTTCCGCAGCAAGCAGGAACCCACCCGCTCACGCAGGTGGTTCTGACAAATCGAGGAACCCACCCGCTCACGCAGGCGGTTCTGACAAATCGAGGAACCCGTCCGCTCACGCAGGCGGTTACGACCTGTCTGCCGAAACGCTGATCGATTTTTTCGAGGCCAACTTTCCCGACGCGCTGCAGCATATGCCGACTCTGACCGAAGATTTTTTCGCAAATCCCGTCGGCAATCTCGGTACGATCAAATGTTTTCCGTGGAACGTCGGCGGAAAGGCTTTGCTGCTTGGTGATTCTGCTCATGCGGTAGTTCCCTTTTATGGCCAGGGAATGAACTGCGCTTTTGAAGACGTGCGTGTGCTTGACCAGGTTATCGAAAAACACGGCACCGATTGGGAAACCGTTTACAACGAATACGGCGAACTACGTAAAATAAATACCGACGCAATAGCCGACATGGCCGAAGAGAATTTCTACGAAATGCGCGACGCCGTCGCCGACCCGGTTTTTGTCCGTAAACGCGAGCTTGAAACAAAACTCGAACAAACCTACCCCGATTATTTCTCTAAATATTCAATGGTCA
>JACDAY010000392.1 GCA_013695195.1 Blastocatellia bacterium
TGACCATCGCCCGGGTCCAATCTTCATTGGCAATGGTGTAACCGATACGCCAACCAGTCATTGCGTAGGTCTTGGAAAAGCTGCCTGCGACGCAAACAAATGATCGCAGCTCATCAGGCAGGGCAGCCGATGTGAATACTTCCGCCGGCGGATAGACAAAAAACAGGTAACATTCATCCGTCAAAACAAAAACATTTCGTTCAGCACACACCTCCACGATTTTTTTCATTTCATCCGCCGGTATCACGCGTCCGGTCGGATTGTTCGGCGAATTGACTATCAGAAGTTTCGTTTTTTCGGTGATTGATCGTTTGACCTGTTCGGCGGTCAATACAAAATCCGTTTCCTCGGTCTCGATAAAGACGCTTCGCGCACTGCAAAAATTGGCGATCTCCGGGAATGTAACCCAATAAGGCTTCGGAATGAGAACTTCGTCCCCCGGATTTAGGATCGTACACGCGGCGTTGAAAAGTGCCTGTTTGCCGCCGCATGCGGCCGCAACCTGGGAAGCCGGAAAATTCGCGCCGAATTGTTCGGCATAAAAACCTGCGATCGATTCCTGAAAAGTCTTCAATCCTGAGCTCGGCGTA
The DNA here is from genome assembly GCA_013695195.1 of Blastocatellia bacterium. Taxonomy (GTDB): domain Bacteria; phylum Acidobacteriota; class Blastocatellia; order Pyrinomonadales; family Pyrinomonadaceae; genus OLB17. The sequence goes on from JACDAY010000392.1 coordinate 591, forward strand.
TATTTAGTCACGCCTTTTTGCAGGCCTTCACGAGCATATTCCTTAATAAATTCAGGCGTGTCGAAATCAGGCTCGCCGACTGTTAGATCGATAACATCCACACCTTCATCACGCAGCTTCGCGGCCGTTTGCCCTGCTTTCAACGTTGAGGAAATATGCATCTTCGCTACGTTGTCGGACACCGGGAATCCTCCGCCCTCAATTATCATTTTAGTTTCTCCCGCATTTTTGACTCGACCAGTTCCGGGATCAGCCCTTCGACTCTTCCTCCGAGCCGGAAAACCTGCTTCATTAGATCGGATGAAACATAAGAGTATTCCTCGGCTGCCATTAAAAACACGGTTTCGACAGTCGGCTCCAGTTTGCGGTTCATTAATGCCATACGAAGCTCGTACTCGTAATCGCTTACCGCGCGAATTCCACGAACTATCGCGGTTGCATGTTTTGCCTTCGCGAAATGTGCCGTCAACCCCGAAAAACTGTCCACGATCAGCCGGCAATCTCCATTTTTTATGCCGCAAAGAATTTGCTCAATCATTAGGCAGCGTTCTTCAACGGAAAACAAAGGGGTTTTATCTGGATTATTCAGTACGGCGATGATAATTTCGTCGAAAAGCGGCAGGCTGCGCTTGATCACGTCAAGATGGCCGTTTGTCAGAGGATCGAATGAACCGGGAAAGATTGCACGACGCATACAATGTTTTGAATTCAAGACTAATGTCCAAAGTCTACGTCCAATTGCCCCAAAACGCAACTAGGAGCAGGACCAATTTGTAGACGAATGATTGCGCAAAGACTTAGCTTAGATAAGGAGTAACCACAATGTAATTACAATTGTAATTAAAATGTAAAGATGTCTCAGTTTGATATCGCAAATAGCCCGCTCCGTGTTAATATCCTGTTGCATTCAAAGACACATTGAAAATATCATAAATCCTTTTATGAGGAAAAACGGCGAACCCGCGGCATTTTACGATCTTGAGGGAACATTGATGAGCACCAATCTCGTGCATACGCTGGGATTCTATGCTCGCAGGCAGCAGGGACTTTGGCAAACCGCGAAAAAAAGTATCGGGACGCTGGCAAAGCTGCCGCTCTTTGGCCTCACCGATCTTTACAGCCGCAATGTATTTAACGAACTCTTCTTTAAGAGCTACGAAGGGTTTTCGCAAGACAGGCTGCGTTACTTTTCGGAAGAGCTTTTCGAGGAAGTATTAAGTCCCGCTATCTTCGACGGCACGCCGGAACTGATCGCGCAGGGCCGGAAAATAGGACAGCGGCAGGTGGTATTAACCGGCGCCCTTGATTTTACGATTGAGCGGCTGATGAAACATCTGGGCATCGATGATTTTGTTGCGAACCGTTTGGAGTTTGTGAACGGCTATGCAACCGGCCGCGTGCTGCCGCCGGTGATGGCCTCGGCGACCAAAGCAAAATGGATACGCGAATACGCCGAACGCGAGAATATCAATTTGTCCGAATCTTTCGCGTATTCCGACAGCATTTCCGATCTCCCCATGCTCTCGATCGTCGGGCATCCAGTAGCCGTAAACCCGGATTTTCGATTGAAACAAACAGCATTGCAGCATGATTGGGCGATTTTGGAT
>JACDAY010000393.1 GCA_013695195.1 Blastocatellia bacterium
CCTTTAATCCAAGCTGCCCAGCGCGAACTGCAGCAACATAGCCTCCCGGCCCAGAACCGATAATTGTTACGTCAAATTGTTCTGCCAATGTTTTAAAACCTCTTTTTATTAAATTTAATGAAAACGATAAAGTATTATAGAAGTTTCCGAAACTGTAAGCTAGTGAAGCAAAAAGGATTTAGCTATTCGTGTTATTTGCGCAATTCGTGGCAAAATGTTTTAAAAATAGCTTATGCCAGAATCAACAAAAAAAATGATTTCAACCCGTATCGAATCTGATTCGATGGGCGAGATCGAGGTTCCGACCACGGCATATTGGGGTGCGCAGACACAGCGTTCGCTGAAGCATTTCAATATTGGCTTTGATGTGATGCCGCGCGAGATGATTCGGGCGCTTGGGATTCTTAAAAAGGCGGCGGCGACCGTTAATTTTGATCTCGGCAAGCTGCCGGACGACAAGCTAAGGCTTATAGTACACGCGGCGGATGAGGTTATCGAAGGGAAACTTGACGATCATTTTCCGCTGCGCGTGTGGCAAACCGGTTCGGGCACGCAGACGAATATGAACGCCAACGAGGTCATCTCGAACCGCGCCATCGAGATCGCCGGAGGTGAGATGGGCAGCAAAACGCCTGTTCACCCGAACGATGATGTGAATAAATCGCAGTCGTCGAATGACACGTTTCCGACGGCTATGTATATCGCTGCGGCTGAGCGGTTGACAGCTTTGATTCCGGAAATACAGAAGGTTCAGGATGCAATCGAAGCAAAGGCAAACGAGTTTCGCGATGTCGTGAAGATCGGTAGAACACATTTACAGGACGCGACGCCGTTGACTATCGGGCAGGAATTCGGCGGCTGGGCTAGTTTGGTGAAGCGCGATATTGAACGCTTGTCACTTGTTTTGCCGGGACTTTTCGATCTTGCGATCGGCGGAACCGCTGTTGGAACCGGTATGAATGCGCATCCCGAATTTGCTGATCGTGCGGCGGCTAAAATCGCCGAACTTACCGCCATGCCGTTCAAATCTCATCCCGATAAATTTGCCGCTCTTTCTGCTCACGACGAAATTGTGTTTGCATCCGGCGCCTTGAAAACGCTCGCATGCAGCCTGATGAAGATTGCCAACGACATTCGCTGGCTGGGTTCTGGGCCGCGGTGCGGTATAGGCGAAATCTCGCTGCCGGAAAACGAGCCGGGAAGCTCGATCATGCCCGGCAAGGTCAATCCCACGCAAAGCGAGGCGATGACAATGGTCGCGGTTCAGGTATTCGGAAACGATGCGGCGATCGGCTTTGCCGGCTCGCAGGGGAATTTTGAGCTAAACGTTTTCAAGCCGGTAATGATTCACAATTTCCTGCACTCCGTCCGGCTGATCCACGATGCATGTCACGGCTTTGTCGATTACTGCATTAACGGCATCGAGCTGAACCGGCAGCAGATCGACGATTATGTCAACGATTCGCTAATGCTTGTAACGGCGCTAAATCAGCACGTCGGCTATGACAACGCCGCGAAGATCGCCAAGAACGCGCACAAAAAGGGAATTTCACTTAAAGAATCGGCCAATGAATTAGAACTTTTGACGAGCGAGAAATTTGACGAGTTAGTGAAACCAGAAGAAATGACTCATCCTTAAACCTCAAATTTATCGCGGATTCTTCCTCTATTTTGCATAACGTCAGAAATTATTGCCCGCTCCGGGTTCGGCAAGAAATAAAAACCATAAAGCAAGAAAGAAAATCGTGAGAAAAGCGAGAATTCCCAGAACACTCAAAATAATGATCGGGATTCGCACGGAACCGGTTTTCGCAGGTGCCGCAGCCGGCGTATCCGGCACAAAATTTTCCATTAGGAGATTTTCCGATTTATCCCGATTCGGCTCGATATAGGCGACAGGTTCAGCCTGGGCCGTCAGATTTGGCTCTTCTGTCAGAACTGAGGGTGCTAAGGACTCCTCAATAGATTTGCCGGTTCCGGCTTCTATCTCCTTCAAATATCCTTGCGGAAGATAACCACTAGTCTGTTGAAAGACGGGCTTAGGCATTTCCCATTTAACGGCCCTCGTTTCCTGTTGCTCAGATGTGAGTTCGTCCTGCGGATCTGTAGTATGCTCGCTCGGAGCTGCCGACTCAGTCGACACTTTGATTGTGGTATTTTCTTCGTCGCTCATAGCGATTCACTCCGTCAGAGGTCGAATATTCTATCATTTATGTGTGAATCAAGAAGATACAATTAAAAATGGCACTTATTAATTAACTTGCGTTTGATACCACTATTTCTGTAAATCGAGAACGTCAGACCGCGTTATAATGCCCGTTATTCGCTTGAAATCCTCGATCAGCACCGCCGGATTCTTGTGCAGCTTGAGCTTTATCTCGGCAAGGTTCGTATCCATTTCAAGCACGGGAAAGCCTTCGTCCATCACATCGCCGACCTTCGAATTCAGCAGGTTGCGGTTCTCCAGCAGCTTTGCCAAAATACGGCTTTCGCGCAAACTGCCGACTGAACGATGATCCTCAAGCACCGGAATTTGGGTTACGCCGCCTTCGTTCATCCTGGCGACGGCGTTGCTCACCAATTCATCCGGCGTAACAAATATGAGGTCTGCCGGAGCACCGGAATTCTTCGTTTCGGCGATCAAGCCGGCTGTGATCCGCTGCGGCTCTAGCAGCAGTTTTTCCTTCATCCATTCATCCGAATGAAATTTCGTCAGATAATGCTCACCCGTATCGCAAACAATAAACACAACAAGACCGTTTTCATCGAGATCTTTTGCGACTTTTAACGCAGCGGCGAAATTTGTGCCGGTCGAGCCGCCGCAGAATATGCCTTCGCGGCGTGACAGTTGGCGGGCAAGCTCGAACGAATCACGGTCGGTAACATTTATAATGTCGTCGATGATCTTCATATCGGCGTTGCCGACCGGCAGGCTCTGCCCGATGCCCTCGACAAGATATGGCGTCGCTTCCGGTACATGGCCAGAATCCTTAAAAGTCTTAAAAATCGACCCGTACGGATCGGCACCGATGATCCGAATGTCTGGATTCATTTCCTTCAGATATCGCCCGGTGCCGCTGATCGTCCCGCCGGTGCCGATACCCGAAACAAAATGCGTCAGTTTTCCGTCGGTATCTTCCCAAATCTCCGGCCCGGTTGTCTGGTAATGAGCCTGAGGGTTCGCAGGGTGATTATATTGATCGGGATAAAATGAATTCGGAGTTTCTTCGGAGATGCGTCTGGCGGTCGATACATAATGGTCGGGCGTCCCGTGCTTCGCCGCCGCCGGACAAACGACAATGTCCGCGCCTAGCGATTTCAGATATCGCGCTTTTTCCATCGAAACTTTGTCCGTCAAAACGAAAATGCACTTATAGCCTTTTACCGCAGCAACAAGCGCCAGCCCGATTCCTGTGTTACCGGACGTTGCTTCGATGATCGTGCCGCCTTTTTTTAAAACACCTTCTTTTTCGGCCCACTCGATCATGGATATACCGATGCGGTCCTTTACCGAATACCCGGGATTAAGGCTTTCCATTTTGGCAAGGACCCGCGCCTTTATTTTATGCTGCCGCGTCAGATGATTTATCTTCACGAGCGGAGTCTTGCCGATAAGAGCTAAAATATCGCTATAAAATTTCATTAGTTCTGAGTTCACGCTTCTGCGTGTTCGATTAAGTTCCGGGGTATTCAACAAAGAGTTTATGCGGAAAGTCATTTCGAGGCAAGATCGAGTGTCGGAACGGAGGATGAAAAGCGGAATTTATAGTTAATGGAAGTTAAGCGTATATTTTTCAAAGAGGGCTACCTGACCAGTCTGACAAAGCCTTCCTGCTCGAAATGTTTATCCGTGGTTAAAGCTTCGTTAATAGCTTCTTCCGCCACATCTCCCTGCTCTTACTTCGGGCGAGCGCTAGAGATTTTTGAGAATCTTGGTCCGTTTATCAATAAGCCGAGCCGGGTTGTTGGTGATTATTGCCTTTACTCCGAGCTTTATGCCGCGTTTTACCCATCGCGGATTGTCGGCTGTCCATATCGTTACGGGCAGGTTCCGCCGCTTTGCGTTTTCCATTAATTTCCGGGTCGCCAGCGAGAAATGCAACGAAAGCTCATCGGCGCCAAAGTCTTCGGCGATCTTTACCAGATGCTTTTCCTTACGAAGGATCGACATTATTTTCGGGGCGAATAGCGCGGCCGTTCTGACCGTCGGGCAAAGAATGTGCATTCTCGGAATAACAGCCAATTTAAAGCTTTTGACGATAATCCTGCCGAGTAAAGGTGAGCCGTCCACTGCTTCGCAAACGGCATGCGCCAGTTTTTCAATTTCAGAATCCCTGCACTTTAACTCGATAAAGATCAAGCCTCTAAAGCTTTTCAAAAACTCCAAGGTATCGGTCAGGCTGGAAATGCGCTGGCTTGAGAAAGCGGAATCCGCCCGCTTTCGGCTCATTAGATTGAACCAAGATCCGACATCAAAACCCGCTAGTTCCAGCGCCGTAAACTCCGAAACCCGTTTATCGATCTGCGCCGTGCGGTTCAAAGTTGAATCATGAAAGACGACTGCGACATTGTCTTTTGCAAGGCGGACATCGAACTCTATGCCCTCGGCACCGTCATCGACGGCCCGTTTGAACGCTGCAAGCGTATTCTCCGGCGCCAGCGCACTCGCTCCACGGTGGGCGACAATTAAAGGCACAGGCGTGTCGAATTTCATACTAAATCGTCAAAGATAATTGTTCACCGGAGAGTGTCAAACCGCCCGAGCGGTAGCGACCGGATACCTAATTTCCGGTCAGAAAGTCCTTACGGGCGAAGAATCCGGGTCACTACTGTTCCGGCTGACAATAGATATTCATTTTTCTTTTCTCCAAAAGAAAGATCGTTTTCGACCAGCCTATCGGCTCTGCAAATGGAAACTCATGATTCCCGACGATGTTAAAGTATTGTTGTGAAATCCTTCTTACATTCTCGACCGGATGAATCTTGAATTTGTACAATAATTCCAATACCGACCCTACGAGCGACGGCTTAACTGGTATAAACACGAGCTTTCCGCCCGTTTTCAGAACTCTGGCCAATTCCCGTAGGCCTTCGTCGAGCGCGACGTATTCCAACACGCCGCATGTCAATATCAAATCAAAGGTTTCTTCGGCAAAGGGAAGCTCGAGGACATTGCCCTGGACGACGGCGATATTACTAGAAACGGCTTTTTTCTCTTTGGCAAATTGTTCAGTCGCGATGTTGAGGGAATTGAACGACAGATCAAACGCGACGGTCTTCTTGGGGCGAAATCCTGCGTCCTGAAAAGCGAGGGTAACGATGCCTGTTCCGCAGCCGGCGTCCAGCACTAATGAATCCTTGTCGATGTCCGGATCGAGAGAGGTTAAATATTTTGCGACCGATGCACGGTATCCGTTGATCTTTAAAGCGATATTATGAACGTCCGCGATTCGGTCATAGAAGCTTTGTGTATTGGCTGCAGGCGCGATCGCTTTTTTCGCCATGGGATTATTTTTCCGCCAATAGCTTTAACATCATTTCGCGCATTTCTATCAGGCGCGTAGGATTGGTGCCGCTTTCGATGTAGCGTATGACGCCTTTGCGGTCGATCAATACTGTGGTCGGCAGGCCGGTCGCACCGTAAGCTTGTTGGGCGGTCTGTTCCTTTACGACCACAAAATCGTATGACAGCCGGTGTTTTATCTTAAACCGTTTTAAAAACTCGATCTCATTCGGGTTGTCCGCGGGAAAGCCGTCCGCGTTCCCGTAATAACGGGTAACGCCCAAAATCACCAAACCGTCCGCCACATAATCCTGATGCCATTCCTCCAGTGAAGGGAAGGCGTCGAAACACGGCCCGCACCAGGTCGCCCAAAAATCGAGCAGCACGACCTTACCTCGCAGGCCGGAAAAGGGCCGTGATTCACCTGGGAACCATTGGTCGATGCCCGAAAATTCCGGGGCGGTTTCACCGAGAAGCTTATAATGCTTTTCGCGTTTTTTGAGCCGCTCAATAGCATCCATTTGCGTCGGTTTTGAAGGCAGTTCCTTGCCTGCCTGTATCATCGAGGTCAGATACGTTTCAAGGCCGATATTCTTGCGTCCGGTTTCGATCTGGTATGTGATCAGTTTATCCGCCGCATAGTAATAAAAACTTGGCGAGCCTACAGCTGCCGCGCTTTTGCGTAAATCATCGAGAGCGCTATCAGCGTCCTTTATATTGCCCGTAGCTTTATGAGATTCAAAGAGCAGCATACCGGCATCAAGAGTCTCGTCAAGCCCGCGAACCGTCACGGTATTATCTTTGTTGAGCAAAGTTTTCGCGGCTCGATACGCTTCGGTGGCATGAGGCGCCGCTTTTGCAAAATTCTTTTCTGCAAGATATGCCTTTGCAAGCTCAATTTCCATTCGTGCCCGCTCGCTCATTTTTACCGGCTCGTTTTTTATGTATTCCGCTAATATCTTAGCCGCTTCGTCAAAATTCTTTTGTTTCGCTGCGATGATTACGATCATCGAACGGGAGGTTTGGGCTTTATCCGCCGGGGGAGTTTCGAACGCCAGATATTTACGGAAACTCTCAGCCGTTCCATCCAGATTCTCGGCGATCCAGTGCAATAATCCGAGATGATATAGATCGTCGCCTGTCGGGGTAACCCGTGCCGCAGCAATCGCCGCATATTTCGCAGCCAATTGCTTTTGCTCACGCTCAGTCTGCAGCCGCAGCTTTTCGCTGTACGGCAATTTCTTTAGTTGATACTCAGCAAATTTTGTCTTTTTATATGAATTTGCTTCGTCAAACATTTTTTTAACCGGCAAAACTTCAGTTAAATTTGCGACGGGAGTTAACGGATTTGAAACACGATCGGGGTTAACGCGCCGGGATTGGGCAAATGAACTTACTGAAAATAAAAGGACTATTAAAACAAAATTACGCATATTTTTACAGAAGTTGACTTAACTGCTCGACCCCGCGAAACCTTTGAGGGTGGAAAATCTTTAGATATTCTGAAACTTTTCCTTCGGCAATCCTTGCCGCGATAATTTTTGCCGTCAGCGGTGCAAGCAGGATTCCGTTGCGGTAATGTGCGGTTGCAACAAACAGGTTGCCCGCATTCGGAATCTCGCCAAGAATCGGCAAACCTTCTGCTGCAAACGGCCGCAGGCCGGTCCATCGATCGCTTATCTCAAAATCACCAAGGCATGGTGCAATTTCCAAAGCCGCTTCACGCAGTTTTCCGACGCCGTCTTCTGTCACGCTCTTGTCGAACCCGGCGTCTTCCACAGTTGCACCGGTCAGGATCCTGCCGTCCGCACGCGGCACAATATAGCCTCTCGGGCTGTAAATTACTCTCTGAAACAACCTTTCATGGGGATGAAACCCGATCATCTGCCCGCGTATCGGCTTAACAATTATCGGCATGGCCGCTTCGCCGAGTTTGATGAGCGAAGTCCACGCACCCGTTGCAAGAATGGTCAAATCGGCCAAAAACTTATTACTTGCGCTTTCCGCACCAGTGATCTTGCCGTCCTCCAGGCAAATTCGTTGAATTTCCGTATGTTCCTGGATTTCGATGCCGTTAAGCTGAGTATATTTTAGCAAAGCGGCGAGAAGCTTGCGATTCTCGACCTGCCAATCGTCAGCGAAAAACAAGCTTTCGCAAACGTCCGTTGAAATAAACGGCTCTAATCCGAGCGTTTCTGCGGCCGTTAAATGTTCAACGCGCAGTCCCGCATCCCGCTGCCAATTGAAACGATTTCTCAACACAGCCGCATCCTTTTCCGAAAAGGCCAGAAAAAGCGTTCCGCTACGGTCAAGCTCGATATCGATGCCGGTTTCTTCAAGAAGTTCGGCGGCGAAACCTGGATATAACCCGTTCGATTCCGAACAGAAATGATAGAAATCGTCGATTTTATCAGTCTCGGCATTCGGCGCCAGCATTCCCGCCGCGGCAAATGATGCTTCTTGCCCGGCTTTGCCACGCTCGACGATCTCAATGCGGCGGAAGCCTTTTTTGTGAAGCTCGCGGGCGATGCACAAACCTATTACGCCTGCCCCGATAATTAATACATCCGAATTCATCAAAAAAATGTCATTGTACTTTGTCGTTAGTCCTTTGTTTTTGTCATTATTGTTCTAATTTAATTTACAAGGATGAAGAGCAAAGGACAAAAGGACTAATTTAATGAAACACAAGATCACGCTAATTCCCGGCGACGGCATCGGCCCGGAGATCGTTGCGGCAACTGTAAGAATAATCGAAGCTTCCGGCGTCGATGTCGAATGGGAAACACAGATTCTTGGCGCGCAGGCACTGGAAAAGTATGGAAGCACGCTGCCGGACGCGGCTATAGAATCGATGAAGCGAAACAAGATCGCTCTCAAAGGGCCGATCATGACGCCGATAGGAAAAGGCTTTACATCGGTAAACGTCGGTTTGCGAAAGGCACTAAATCTTTATGCGAATGTTCGCCCTATCAAGGCTTTGCCTAACGTTCCATGCCGTAATCCGGAACTCGATCTGGTCATCGTTCGCGAAAATACGGAAGATTTGTATGCAGGCCTCGAGCATATCGTAGTGCCCGGCGTGGTCGAAAGTCTGAAAATTATTACCGAAAAAGCCTCGACGCGCATCGCTCGATACGCGTTCGAATATGCGAAAGATAACGCCCGCAAAAAAGTTACTGCCGTTCACAAAGCCAACATTATGAAGCTCTCCGATGGGCTTTTTCTCGAATGTTTCTACAATGTCGCAAAGGATTATCCCGAGATCGAATCCGACGATAAGATCATCGATAATTGCTGCATGCAGTTGGTAATGCGGCCAGAGCAATTCGATATTTTGGTAATGGAAAATCTTTACGGTGATATCGTATCCGACCTCTGTGCCGGGCTGATCGGCGGGCTCGGATTGGCTCCGGGAGCGAACATCGGCGAGCAGGGTGCGGTTTTCGAAGCCGTTCACGGGTCAGCGCCGGACATAGCCGGGCAGGGAATCGCCAATCCGACAGCACTTCTGATGTCGGCCATTGTCATGCTCCGGTACATCGGCGAAAAAGATGCGGCGCAAAACATAGAGAACGCGATGATGGCTGTTTTTGCCGAAGGCACCGTTCGCACCAAAGACCTGGGCGGCACCGCAAAGACAAACGAATTTGCGCGAGCGATCGTCGATAAAATGAAACCTCCCGCTGCCGGCGTTTCATCTTAAGTCGTTAACAACGCGCACACCGGTAGTTACTTCTAATGAATTAGCCGAACTAATTCGGCCAAACGTATGAAAACGCTAATTTTATCTTCGATTTTATTTATGGCCTTCGGCGGCTTTGTCCGCTCGGAGGCACAAACCGTCCGCGAAGTAAAAGTGCTGATCGGCAACACAAAAAATATCGTCCCGAAAAAGCTCAGTCTAAAATTCCTCTCGCTCGTTGAAGATTCCCGCTGCCCAACCGACACCAAATGCATCTGGGCCGGCAATGCCAAAATCAAAATCCAACTCAGTAAGCCCGGAAAACCCATAAAAACATTCGAGCTAAACACAAACCCCTGCAACACAACCATCTTCGAAGGCTACAAATTCAAACTCAAAGCCCTCACGCCGCATCCGGCAACAAACATCCGCATAAACCGCAACGGCTATGTCGCAACAATTTCCGTCATTAAAGCTTGATGCGAAACCAAAGCAATGCTTTGCTTATGACTGCCTGTTAATGGCTAACGGGAATTCGGCATATAGTTATTTATTATTTTTATTCATAATGTCTTCAATCGCGCCGGCATCTTTTGGCACGGTTGAGGTTAAATTCAGATTCCCGTCGGCGGTAACCAGAACGTCGTCTTCTATTCTAATACCGATGCCGCGGTATTTGGACGGGGCGGATTTGTCGTCGGGCGGAATATATAATCCCGGCTCGACAGTCAGCACCATACCGGGAGCGAACGGGCGCGAGTTTTTCGCGTTTTGATCCGTGAAGTAGCGGCCGGCGTCGTGAACGTCCATGCCGAGATAATGTCCGATGCCGTGCATGTAGTATTTCATAAAGGATTTCTTTTTTATGAGGTCCTTTGTTTTGCCTTTGAGCAGGCCGAGCTTTTTCATTCCTTCGGTCAGCAGTTCGATGGAAAGCTCTTGACGGCCTTTGACGGTATTGCCGGTTTTTGTGGCTTCTAAGCATTGGAGCTGCACATCCAGAACAACATCGTAAACTTCGCGCTGTGCCTTTGTATATTTGCCGTTAACCGGAAAAGTTCGGGTTATGTCCGCCGCGTAGCCATGATATTCGGCACCTGCATCGACAAGCAGCAGATCGCCGTCGTGCAGCGGGCGATTGTTCTCGACGTAATGCAGGATGGTCGCATTTTCGCCGCCGCCCACGATTGAATTGTACGCAACTCCGCTTGCCCCATTGTCACGCATATATGCTTCGATCAGGGATTCGACCTGAAACTCGTTCATTCCGGGCTTCACTTTTTGCATCGCAAGAACATGGGCTTCGGCTGAAATCGTCGCGGCTTTCTGCATTAATTTCACCTCGTCGGGTGTCTTGTGCAAACGCATTTCATGAATTAGAATCGTCGGATCGATGATGGTGTGCGGTGGGTACGCCGTTTTCAGACGACGCTGCCGTTGGCCAGAAAGGTATTGCAGAATTTGCAAATCGAGTTTTTCATCGACGCCGAAACGGTAATATAGCTTATCATGACCGTCGATCAATTTGGCGAGATCGGACGCGAATTTTTCAATTGAAACCGCTTTATGGGCACGGTGGTTTTTGACCGTACCTTCAATGCCCTCACGGCGGCCAAACCACGTTTCCATCTCCGGATTTCGCGGGCGTACGTAAAGCGTATAGGGCTTTTTGCTTGCCGGATCGATAACGGCAATCGCATCCGGTTCGGGAAAGCCGGTTAGATAAGCGAAATCCGAATCCTGGCGAAATTTGAATTCAGTGTCATAACTCCGCCTGGCTTCGTGCGCGGCAGGAATGATCGCGATCGAATCCGCGCCGATTGCGTCGATGAATTTTTTTAATTGTGCTCGCATAATTTATTTAGACGAGTTTACCCCAACTACGCCAAAAAGTCAGAACCACCTGCGTTAGCGGGTGGTGTTGAAAGATAAAAGTGCAAGGTTCTATGTTCCCAGTTCCAGGTTTGAATCCGTTTTTAACTTGGAACTTTAAACTTGGAACTTTGAACAAATTTGTTAAGCTACCCCCTACCGCAGGTGGTTCTGTCCTGTGGTAATCTGTGTTTCATTTATGGACTTACGCATTACCGAAATTTTTCTGTCGATTCAGGGTGAGTCTTCCCATGCCGGACGGCCGTGTTCATTCGTCCGGCTGACGGGCTGCCCGATGCGGTGCGTCTGGTGCGATTCGGAATACACATTTACCGGCGGCGAGCGGAAGAGTTTTGACGCAATTTTGCAAATGCTAAGTCAATTCGGCTGCAATCTTGTTGAAGTTACCGGTGGTGAGCCGCTTGCTCAAAAGAACGTATTTCCTTTTATTACAGGGGTTTGCGACGAAGGCTATGAAGTTTTGGTCGAAACCGGCGGGTATATTTCCATCGAAGATGTCGACGCTCGGGCGACGATCATTCTCGATATCAAATGCCCGGCATCGGGTGAATCGGCGCGAAATCACTGGCCCAATCTCGAAAGGCTGCGGCCGGAAATGGATGAGGTGAAATTTGTGATTGCCGATATTCAGGATTGGGAATTTGCGAAAGAAATTATAAAAAAATTCGATCTTTCAAGCCGAGCGAAGGAAATCCTGATTTCGCCTATTTACGGAATGCCAGATCTGAGCGAGATCGCGGAGGCCGTTGCCGCGAGCGGGTTGACGGTTCGGTTCAACTTACAGCTGCATAAATATATTTGGGGAGCAGATGTCAGAGGCGTCTAAAAATATCGCGGTAGTTCTAGTTTCAGGCGGAATGGATTCGTGCGTAACGGCCGCAATCGCCCAAGGTGAATCAACCGATTTAGCATTTTTGCATATTTCTTACGGCCAACGTTCCGAAGGTCGCGAGCGAAAGGCATTTAACGATATTGCGGATTTTTTCTGTGTCGAAAAAAGGCTTGTTGTTTCTATCGAATATCTTGCAAAGATCGGCGGTTCTTCATTAACCGACCGCTCGATCAAAGTTTCCCAAGCCAATCTCGAATCGCCGGGAATCCCGACCAGTTATGTGCCGTTTCGTAATGCAAATATGCTTGCGATAGCGGTGAGTTGGGCGGAAGTTATCGGTGCTGACGCGATTTATGTCGGAGCAGTAGCGGAAGATTCGAGCGGCTACCCGGATTGCCGTCCGGAATTCTACGAAGCGTTTCAAAAGGCGATCAAGACAGGTACGAAGCCGGACACGCGCATCGAGATCAAAACGCCGATAATCAAACTTTCGAAGTCTCAGATCGTACAGATGGGAATCGAGTTAAACGCACCGATACATTTAAGCTGGTCATGTTATCGAAACGAAGATCTGGCCTGCGGAGCGTGTGACTCATGCGCGTTGCGGCTGCGGGGTTTCGAGCGAGCAGGCGTCACGGATCCGATTCATTATCAGGCATCATGATGCTTTTTCATAGACATCAGAGGCATCAGAGATTATAATCATATTAGTATGAGGACTACTGTTACATTGGATGATGACGTTTTGTTGACCGTCAAGGAAGAAATGCGGAAGGGTGAGGGAAAAACGTTCAAGGAAGCCTTAAATGGATTGGTTAGGCGTGCGCGTTACGCAAGCGAAAACGGAGCAGAACCGCCCAAACCATTTAAGGTGCGCGCTAAATCGTTGGGAGTGTACCCGCATTTGAATTACGACAAAACGAGCAAACTGCTCGAAATGCTGGATGAGGCTGAATACAAGTGATCCTTCCGGACGTCAATTTGCTTCTGTACGCATATAATACCGATGCGCGCGAGTACAGAGTGTCAAAAGCATGGCTCAAATCAACGATTGAAGGCGATTATAAGCTTTGCCTTTCATGGCATACAATCATGGGATTCTTGAGAATTTCGACGAGTTTCAGAATATTTCCAAAGCCATATACAACCGAAGATGCACTAAAAATTGTCTCTGATTTGATCGGTGCGCCAAATACTATAGTGTTACGGCCGGAAACTCTGCATTTTCGAATTTTTGAGAAATTAGTTAAGGTATCTCGTATAAGCGGAGCCAATCTGATGGACGCGCATATTGCAGCGCTGGCAATAGAACACGGAGCGACGGTTGCGACCACCGACCGCGATTTTCACAGATTCGACGGTCTCAAGATAATCAATCCGTTGTAGGCCTGATTCTACGAAATTGACAATCTATCCCGCTTTATCTTCAAACCGTTCAAATCACCCAACGCAGCAAACGCGATGCTTTCAGTTTGGAAAAACTCCCGGGCAAGTCCTTGAACCTCTTCTACAGTCACGGCTTCGAGTTTTTGCAGGGTTTCTTCTAGTGAAATCTGGCGGCCGTGGACCAATTCGGAATGCGCTAATGCGGAGGCACGCGAGGCGGAATCTTCCAGGCCAAGCAGGATCGAGGCGACAGCTTGCCGTTTCACGAGCTCCAACTCCTTTTCGACCATACCGTTACGGGCGACCGATCCCATTTCCGTTATCGCAATGTCCAGAACTTCACCCGTTTGTTTCGGCGATGTGCCCGCGTAGATCGAAAAAAATCCGCAATCCTGGAACATTACTGCGCTCGATCCGACGCTGTATGCCAAACCTCTTTGTTCGCGCACCTTTTGCCAAAGGCGGCTCGAAGTTCCGCCGCCGATGATATTTGCCAAAAGATCGGCTGCATAACGTTTTTCATCCGCCGCACCGACGAACGGCGTGGCGATTATCATATGAGCCTGTTCCAGGTTTTTATTGTTTTTGATAATGATCGGCGCAGCCATTTGCGGAGCGTCGTCCGTTCTGAGTTCACGCTTCAGCGTGTATTTGTTTGCAGAAGGTAAACTGAAGTTTGAACTCAGAACGGCTGCCAAATCGACGATCTGCTGGTGCCGTAAATTTCCCGCCGCAGCGATCACCAGATTTGAGGCGTTAAAGTTTTGAAGGTGATATTCCCGCGTTCGTTCGCTGCTGAAACTTTTTACTGTTTTCGGCGTTCCGGCAATAGATAGCCCGAGCGGATGGTTCGGGAAAAATTTCTCGCTAAAAATATCACCAAGATATTCCTCCGGCGAATCTTCAGTCATCTTTATTTCTTCGATGATGACGCGTTGCTCACTTTTTAATTCTTTCTCAACAAACGCCGGATTTACGAGCATATCTGCGATCAGCTCGAAGGCGTTTGTTACCTGATCATCGATGATCTTTATCGCAAATCCAGTCTCTTCGTGTGTTGTAAAAGCGTCGAGATTGCCGCCGAGCCGGTCGGTTTGGATCGCGATGTCTAGGGCCGAGCGTTTTTCGGTGCCTTTAAATACAGCATGCTCTATGAAATGCGAGATGCCGTTTAGCTCGTCCGGCTCATGCCGCGAGCCTTTTCTAAAAAAGAACCCGAGCGTGACGCTGCGGAGATCTGGCATCCGGTCGGTGAGAATTACAAGGCCGTTTTCAAGACGTGTTTCCTGTATATCTTCTTTCATTGCGAACTTATGAATCTAACACGCCGGGCGACGCCGCTCAACACAAACAAACGCGGCGGCTTGATTGGCCGCCGCTAGCGTCGAAACGAAATGCAATTTTCTAAACGTCTTTCGGAGGAAGCGGCTCATGCCTGACCTGCCGATTTTGGGGAATGGCGGGCGGAACTTCAATGATTGGTTCGACCGGCTTCGCGGGATTTTCGTCCTGATTAATGCCCAGCTGCGCCATTACCTCCGGCAGGTTGAGGCCGAGAGCCTGAAGTTGCTGCAGGAGCGAAAAGATCAATGTGGGCGTAGTTTGCGCGAAGCGATGCAGGCCGCTTGCGTGCCCATCGCCTTTACCGTTGCCATTGCCGCCCTGATCGATCATGACGATCTTGTCGATCTTACCGAGTGGTTCGGCGACGGCCTGAAAGACAGGAGCGGAGGATGCGATAATCGCGGGTAGTTTTTCAAGGATCGTCTGCAGTCGCGCGGCGTCGTTGAATTCGCGCCACGCTGCGGCTTTTTCCTTGATCGCGGCAGCTTCGGCGAGACCCTGAGCTTCGGTGGCCCGGGCTTGGGCGAGGCCGGTTGCCTGCAGCTTTTCGGCTTCGGCGAGTCCGACGGCACGGATCTTTTCAGCCTCCGCTTTGCCTTCGGATTCAACAGCAGCGGCACGGCCCTGGCCCTCGCGCTGGAGTTTTTGTGATTCGGCCTCGGCGGTGGCTATCAGAGCCTGCTTGCGGCCTTCGGCTTCGAGAATCTGAGCTTCCTGTAATCCCTGCGCACGCAGGACGGCGGCTTTGCGGTCGGCTTCGGCCTGTTTGACGACGGTGGCTTCGAGTTCCTTTTCCTTACGCAGGACTTCCTGTTCCTGAACGGCGATCTGTTCCTGCGTGCGGACCTTTTCGACGCGGACCTCTTCGACCGTCACCTGCTGCTGTGCCCTGGCGTCGGCGAGAGGCCCTGCCTGCAGAGATTTTGCACGTTCGGACTCGATCTCGGCCTGTACCTGGGCTTTTTGGATTTCGGTCTCGCGGGTCGATTGGGCGATCAACGCTTCGGTTTCGAGGCGGACCTTCTCGCCTTCCTGCAATGCGAGCGAGGCTTTGATCTTCGAATCGCGATTTGCTTCGGCCTGGCCGATCTCGGCGTCGCGTTTTACTTCGGCGGTGCGTCGTTTGCCGAGAGCATCGAGGTAGCCTTCTTCGTCCGAAATTTCCTGAATTGTCAGGGCGTCGAGCCCGATACCCATTTTTTCGAGATCGCCGGCAGCTTCCGTCAAGAGTTTTTGGGCAAAACTTTGGCGGTCGTTATTGATCTCTTCGACGGTCAGCGTGCCGAGAATCGCACGCAGATGGCCTTCGAGCGTCTGAAAAACAAGCTGATGAAAAACCTGCTGAGGCATACCAAGAAAGCGTTCGGAGGCGGCCCGCAGGCTCGAATCATCGCCCTTTATCTTTACGTTCGCAACCGCTTTAACAGAAACGGGAACGCCCTGCACCGTATATGCCCGCTGCGTGGCAAGCGGAACGGTGATAACGTTCAGATCCAGGTATTCGACCTTTTCAAGAAACGGAAAAACAAGCGTCGCACCGCCGCGGACAAGGCGGTAACCGGCGACCGAGCCATCCGCCAGTTTCCGCTTTCGGCCCGAAATTACTGCCGCCTGATTGGGCGAAACTTTAATATAGTTTCGGCTGATCAGCATCAGCGCGATAAGCACGGCGATGACGATGACGAGAATGATGACCGGAATTAGTAGTGATGCGTAATTAGATAGTATTTCCACTGTTATAACCTCTTTCTGTTTCAACAATTACAGAGTCCCCGGCAATGGCGGCGACCGTGACCATAGTGCCGGCTTTTATTTCCTCGCCGTCTCGTGAGCGGGCGATCCTATCGATGCGTTCGTCGCCGATGCGGGCCGAGATCTGACCGATCTCTCCCGGTCTGATGGATACGGTGACCTGCGCCGTGCGGCCGACGAGATCGCTGTCGGCGACCGAGCTTGACGCCTGCTGGCCGATCAGAAACCGGCCGAAAAGCGATACGATACCACCGAAAATTACACCGCCAAGCAATCCGATCAGCGAGCTGACGACCGCCCCGTAGTCCATTTGTGCCCCGATCGCTCCGAAGCCCCCGAACGCCGTAATAAATACGGCGAGCACGCGGCTGTCCAGGAAACCGAAATCAACGCCGCTGTCACCGCCGATATCGGCACTTCCCCCGAACATCTCAAAAATGTCCCCGAGGACCAGAGATATCAGCAGAAACACAAAGCCGACGCCGCCGATGATGACGAACAGAGTAAGGAGATTCAGATTTGTAAAAAAATCCATGAATTAGTTGGTGATTGCGTACATTCTACAACGAAAGCGAAGTATTAGCCACGAACGGACACGAAAATACACGAACGGGGGGATACCCAAAATGGGTTTACCTTAGTTGGAAGTTCAGTTGGTTTGCCCGCTGAACCTCCGTTCTTATTTCGTGTTCCTTTGTGTCCTTTCGTGGCAAATCTCTCACATCACGATTCGATGGGATTCCAGTCTTTCTTTGCCGAAGTTCAGCAGGATGGCAAGCCTAAGACCGGTTGCCTTAAGATAATTCAGAGCTTGTACTTTATTGATATCGACAATCTTTACCGGGGATTTCAATTCCAGAATTATAATTTCTTCGATGAGGAAGTCGGCGTAATAATCGCCCACTTCGTGACCATGGAAAAAGACTTTAATTGGGCGTTGCTGCTCTGCAAATATTCCGTTTTCCCGCAATGCGACCATGAGGGCATTTTCATAGACTTTTTCAAGAAATCCAAATCCCAACTCCTTGCGAACATCAATTGCCAAGCCTACGATCTTATAAGAAAGCTCGGGATATATAATTTTAGCGTGCATAAGTTATTTGGCCACGAAAAGACACGAAAAGGCACGAAAAAAAATACTTGAAAAAGCAAAATTACATAGGGAACTCGTGGTATCCGAATTTATGTGCAATATAAATTTATAAACTCTTTTTCGTGCTCATTCGTGTCCTTTCGTGGCTAATATAATCTAATTTGCTATTGCATTAAAGAGCAGCGGGAATGTCGCCAGGCTTTGGCCGCGGTATTGGGGGCGGAAGCCGAAGAGGACTATTTTGCCTTTGCCCATTGTTACTTCGATCAGTGCCGCCTTTCCGGCGATCTTTTCGGCACCGAGTGCCCAGCCGGAGAGAAGGACGTTTTTCGGGTCGGATGGGTAGCGGGCGATGATGCGGACGTTCTTAAACTCCCCTACTTGATTAGGAGGGGTGGATGCCGCTTCGGCAGACGGGGTGGTAGAACAGCTCGGCA
>JACDAY010000395.1 GCA_013695195.1 Blastocatellia bacterium
CGCAGCCGGTATTCCATCGAAAAAGACGCCCTGTTGATAGAACCCGGAATTACGGGAATTATCAACGACGAAAAAGTTTTTCCGGATTTGTCCGTTACTTTTGCCAAAGACGGGAAATCTGTCGCAAAGATAGTTGATCAGGATACAGACAAAGAAGAAGCAAAAGTCAAGCTTGAGCCTAGACAGCTTAGCACGATCGCCGCCGAAGGCGACGGCCGCCGAAAGACCGTCAAATTTAACGATCTGCCGCCGCATCTTGTAAAGGCGATCACGGTTACCGAAGACCGCGCCTATTTCGAGCATTACGGCGTTAATTTTCGAGGTATTGCCCGTGCATTGTGGAGTCGTTACGAAAAAGAAGACGACTCGCCGCTGTCAAATCAAGGCGGCTCGTCGATCACGCAGCAACTTGTAAAAAATCTGCTTTTGACAAACGATCCGACGTACGAACGCAAAGTTACCGAAGCATATATGTCGGTTATCGTCGAAACACGCCTTACAAAGCCGGAGATTTTTACGCTTTACGCAAATCAAATCTATCTCGGGCAGCAGTCCGGGGTTTCTATTTACGGCGTTGGCGAAGCTTCGGACGTGTATTTCGGCAAGGACGTTTCGCAATTGACCTTGTCGGAAGCAGCTTTTCTGGCAGGAATTATACGCAGCCCCAACCGCTACAATCCGTTCAAAAATCCCGAAAAGGTAACCGAAAGGCGCAATCAAATTCTCGATTCTATGTTCGAAGCCGGCGAGATTTCCGAGCAGCAGTTGGCAGAAGCACGCAGTTCCACGCTCGAGCTCAAGCCGATTTCCGGCAAGAAAAATCTTCACGGAATGCCGTATTTTTCGCAGCATGTTATCGAAGAGCTGCCTAAAATCGTCAGCGATCCCGAAGCATTGCAGCATCTCAGGGTTTATACTTCCATCGATCCCGATCTCCAAAAGGCCGCATATGAAATAGTCCGCAGACGGCTGGAAAAGCTCGACAAATATTTTCCGAAAAGGCCGAAAGGAAATTTGAATGCCGCATTGGTTGCGATAAGGCCAAAAACGGGCGAAATCGTCGCAATGGTCGGCGGCCGTGATTATCTGGACAACCAGTTTAACCGCGCGACCGATGCGATGCGCCAGCCGGGTTCGGTGTTCAAGCCCTTTGTTTATGCGGCTGCATTGAATACTGCCTACGATTCGGGCTCGCGAGTCTTTACCGCCGCGACCGTTTTAAAAGACGAGAAAAAGGTTTTTACATTCAGCCGCGACAGCTATTCGCCCAACAATTACGGCGACACGTTTTCGAACAGCGAAACGACCTTGCGCGATGCTCTTGTAAAGAGTAAAAACGTAATCACTGTCGATGTCGGAATGCAGGTGAACATCGGCAAAGTGATGAATTTTGCTCACCGGGCCGGTTTGCCAAAGGTGGAAAAAGCTTATCCGTCGATGGCTCTCGGCACGTCCGAAGCGACGCCCTTGCAGGTTGCAACGGCCTATACGATGTTTGCAAATCTCGGCGACCGCGTGCTGCCCATGCCGATCACACAGGTTACATCCGGCGACGGCCGCATAGTCGCTTCGCCGCAGCCGGACAGGAAAAACATCATCCGTCCCGATGTCGCATATATCATGGACGACATTATGAAGGACGTCATAAACCGCGGGACGGCCGCCGAGGCGAAAGCATGGGGTTTTCGTAATGTGGACGGAAAGGCTGCTTTTGCAGGCAAAACGGGAACATCGCGCGACGGCTGGTTTGCGGGCTTCACGCCGGAACTGGTGTGCGTCGTGTATGTCGGTTTTGATGACGGCGATGATCTAGGCATGAAGGGCTCGGATTCGGCGATGCCTATCTGGGCAGATTTTATGAAGGAAGCTTTGGCGCTGCATCCGGAATGGAACGGCGATTGGCAAATGCCTATAAATGTCCGCAAAGCAGAGATCGATATTCGGAACGGATCGGTGATCAGGGAATTGGACGGCATGGAAGCACAGACATTGCAGGCGACTCCGACACCTAAGCCGACTCCGCCGCCGAATTCCAATAGTTATCCGGACGCCGCACTTTGGGAAACAGCTCCCTTGCCGGAGCCGAAGGAAATATATGTTACGGAGGTGCCTGCCGAATTTCGCCGCATCGAGCTTTTTGTCGGCGGAACCATACCAAACAAAACTTTGGTCCAGCCCGATCTCGAATATTATCCCGATATTGGGGAATATACGACCGGCGAGCCGGAGCCAAGCCCCAGTCCGAATGTTTCGCCGATGACGGAAACTTGGGAGCAGACACAGGACAGCGCCTCAAACAGCAGAAGTTCAATGCCCCGAAGCACCGTAACGCCGGCCGTCAGAGGCTTTGTAACCGTAGCCATTTGTCCGATTACCGATATGCGCGCCGCCGCCGATTGTCCGAACAAACAGCAAAAATCTTTCCGCGAAGGCTCCGAGCCGAAAGAATACTGCACGTTTCACCGATAACTGTTCTGAGTTCACGCTTCAGCGTGGTTCTTTGTCAGAACCGCGAGCCGCAGCGACCGGCTTCGCGGCCTCGGGAGAAAGCTCCATCTTCACCAACCCGTTAAATTCGATATTAAAAGCCACGCCTTTGACCGGAACCGACATCTCTTTCTCAGTTTTTCCCTCTGAATTCGCAATCCCGACAGCGGCAAAATAGCAGGATGCATTATGAGCATCGGCATGGCGGACAAGCATTTCAAAAGCCTCATCGCCCTCTTCAAACCGGCCTCTGCCCGGATAAAGCCCCGTGCGAACGACAAAAAAAGCTACCTCATCGTCCTTTTGCGCAACGATCTGCGGCTCCGTCCCGACATTCGCGAGCGCATCCGCAGATTCGATCATCCATCCGTCTTTTTCAAGCTGTTTGAAAACAATTTCAACCCCGAAAGCGTGAATGTCAGCCCCGGTCATAAGCTCTTGTTCAATCATTGATTATTATCGTAGCGGGTGAGACAGAGTCCGCAAAAAAAAAGAGGGATTAGGCATTCTGTTTTGTTCCGTTATCAGTGAAGGCCCGTCACGAGCACAACGTCATAATTCCATTTACCGCGAATATACCCAAAACCACTATCGGACGGCGCGATTGCGAACGATCTGATTTCCTCGCCGCCGAGATTCGCAATTTGACGCGGGATTTCTTCGTCAAGCGAGTGTTGCCATAGGGTATTTTGACTGCCCGAATCCAAAATAAAATTCAAGGTCCTACTATCGGCGGACCATGCCATCTGCTGGGCAAATGACTTTCCATCGCCGTATCTGAGTATTTTGATAATCTGTTTGTCCGCAGCCCGCATAACTGCGATCTTAAATTCCTTATCGAGAAAAAAATAAGCGATGAGGCTGCCGTCGGGTGAGATCGCCGGCCGAATAAGCTTTTTGTCGTGGACCGCGGTTTCCTGCCCGCCTTTCGAAGAAACTTTATAAAGGTGTTCATTTGAGCCTGAGACGTAATAGATGTAACGCCCGTCCGCCGTAACGAGTTCGGGGTGGCCACCAACCGTTGTCGTTAGCTGCACTCGATTAGTACCATCCGAGTTCATTCGCCAGACGTGCCGGGTGCCTGATTCATTCGAGGAAAAGTAGATCGATCGTCCATCAGGGGAAACCCGCGGCGACCACTCTCCAAAAGAGTTATTTGTAAGCTGTCGCTGTTCGCTGCCATCCCGACTTGCTATCCAAATTTCGCCGTTGAATGTGGAATAGACGATTTTGCCGTCGTTTGAAAATGTTAAATCGCGGGCGTTGCCCAAAGTTTTTGTCTCGCCACCCGACGAGACGTTAATCTTAAAGTCCGAAACAGGCTGGACGGCGATCATTTTATTTCCCGATCTATCCAGGCTTATATTCGAATAGCTTCCAGCGTCTTTTGTTAAAGGCACTGCATCTCCCGTAGAGGTCGAGACGAGCCAAATTGACGATTTGCCGTCTTTGTATTCCTTCGACGTGAAAAGCAAGCCGGTGCCATTAGGCAGCCATCTTAAACTTCTTATATCAAAAAACTTTCGCTTCGTTATTGCTCGTTCAGTTCCGGTTTCGATGTTGACCTCTAAAATCGTAAAATCGTCCGCATCACTGTCAAAACGTCCGGTAGAGATTGCAAGATTTTTGCCGTCCGGGGAAAATTGGCTTGTGTAAATGTGAACACCGTTCGGAGTGGTCAAAAGCTTTCGCTCGTTACCACCGTCCCACTCCGCAACAATCAGCGAACAAAAATCATCCTTTTTGAACATACAGCGGACGAACGATATTTGTTTATCGTTAGGTGAAAGACTCATTGGGCCAGTCAAATTGTCCAGAATTCTCACCGGAACCCCACCGAATGTGGCAATTCTGTAAAGGGCGGGTAGCACGTGGCCGGCAGTCGGCTTACGTATAAAAAACAGCGAATCACCGCTGTTGGAAAACGCGAGTCCGAAATAATAGTCGTCAGATGGCGGAACGATTTGAATATTTTCTGATTGCTCGAGCTGCCGCAACCAAATATTTTGTTTCCCTCCCGTTTCATCCGTATAAGCTGCGTATTTTCCGTCGGGCGAAATCACGGCATGCCTACTATTGCCAGATGTCGGCAGCATTTCCGCATTGAACGGAACGGACAAAATCGCAGCATCGGGGTTACGATTGCTGTTCGTCGCGTACCAGATGCCGGTAGCAAGTATTCCCAGAATAAAAACTAAAAGAACGGAAACAAAATATCCGGACGGCCGCTTACGCGCATCGGCGTTCATTACCACAGGATTTGATAACGATTGCTCTGCTGCGCCAACTGGAGAAATGCCGTTGCCGGGCTGATTCACCGGAGCGATAAAGCGATATCCGCGGCGCGGAACGGTTTCGATAAAACGAGGATGGTGAGTATCGTCGCCCAGAGCCTTTCGAACCATTCCAATGGTGAATGTAAGATTACCGTCCTCGACAAAGCTGTCCGCCCAAACCGCTTTCATCAACTTATCTTTTTCAACGAGATGCCCGTGGTTTTCGACGAGCGTTTGAAGCAGCAAAAATGTCTTCGGCGTGATCGAAACAGGCTTGCCGGCGCGCAATAACACCTTTTCCCTGGAGTCCAAAAGGAATTCACCAAACTCAACGCTCTGAGTTTCCAACAACATAAGGCTTCTAATAACTCTCTAAGAATTATCTCGTCGAAATCAAAGGACTTTTAGGGCAAAGAAATCTAAAGTTGCGGTCAAGTAAACAGTATTCACGAATTCTAACACAGATAATCCGGTCGATGTGAATAATTATCACACTGATCGCCGCAGCCGGTCTAATTTTTTGCTGACAGGCGTTTGTATCTATTTCCAAAATCAGGAGGTTTGTTTATATGTCGCATATTCTATCAACAATTCGTTCGTTCTCTTCGCAACTAATTCACGCTCGTCTGCTTTTTGCTGCACTCGGCGGTATTTTGTTGCTTTCGGGTATGGCACACGCCACATTTTATCCGTCTCTGGCAGGCGGTCCGACTCCTAGCGGCTCAAATTTTGTGTATACCTACAATGTGAATCTATTCGGAAACGAGAGCTTGGATCCGGCGGCAACCAGCGGAGTTACTTGTCCCGGTCCCGGTTCTACAAATGTTCAGTGCAATCCGGCAGGGACATTTATTACCATTTATGACATTCCCGGTTTTGTAAGTGCTGCTACGGCATCCTCACTGTTCACGGTGCAAGCACAGAACCTCGGACCAACCCCATCTTCAATAAACGGCGGCACTATTGATAACCCCGTTTTGATGAACGTGACCATTATCTATATCGGTCCGGTGACCACTGTTAACACAACTTTTGCCGGCGCCTTTACGATTACTTCCACCGTTAACGCATTGAACACTAACGGCAATTTCGCAAGCCAGGCGACACTAAATGCCGGCGCCAGTGCGGGACAGACCGATCAACTTGTCGGATCGGTAACTATTCCTATTGCTCCTGTTGTTTCCGACAGTGATGGCGACGGTGTGCCGGACACGATTGACAATTGCCCGTCCACCGCCAACGCCGACCAACTTGACACCGATTCGGACGGACAAGGCAACGCCTGCGACGCGGACGACGACAACGACGGTGTGGTTGACGGCGTCGATAACTGTCCGCTGACCGACAATGCCGACCAAGCCGACTTTGACCTCGACGGCATCGGTGACGCATGCGATCCCGCCACCGGGCCGCCGACCAACAAAGATCAGTGCAAAAACGGCGGCTGGATGCGATTCAATTCGCCGGCGTTTGGAAATCAAGGCGATTGCACTCGATTCCTGCGGACAGGCGGTTAATCGTTCGCGGAAAAACAAACAAAGCCTTGCGTCAGAATACAAGGCTTTGTTTGTTGACGCTTTTCGTTATTCATTCGATCCCGACAGGAGAGGCAGATAGAGTACCTCGTGACGGTAAGGGCCGCGGTCAATTCAATCAAGGCTGGGCGGTTCTTAATCGCGCCGGGACGATGAACGTGATCGAAAGCACGATCACGGATAACAATGGAGTCGGAATAGGAAATTACGCCGGAGCTTCGCTGAATGTAATCGGCAGCACGGTAAGTAACAATCAGGCTGTATTCGAGGCCGGGGGAATCGCATCGGATGGTCC
>JACDAY010000206.1 GCA_013695195.1 Blastocatellia bacterium
GGATAGCACCGACCGATGCCTTTGAAACGTTGCCATATTTGGTTGTAAATTCATCGGCATTTTCGCCGACAAACATCAGCAACGACTGCAGATCCTTTAGATCGAGCAGCATCAAGCCGTTTTCATCGGCTATCTTAAATGCCAGCGCCAGAACCCCTTCTTGTGTGTCATTTAGCTGCAACAGACGGGCGAGAAGAAGCGGCCCCATCTCGGAAATGGTCGCTCGCAGAGGATGTCCCTGTTTGCCGAAAACATCCCAGAGCGTAACCGGGCTTCCCTCGAAATTGACATTTTCAAAACCGAGCAGCTTTAGCCGTTCGAGTATCTTCGGATGCGTTCCGCCCGGCTGGCTGATGCCGGTCAGATCGCCCTTGATATCGGCCATAAAAACCGGGACGCCGCGATTGCTAAAGCCTTCTGCAATTTTCTGAAGCGTAACGGTTTTTCCCGTTCCGGTCGCCCCGGTAATAACGCCGTGCCGGTTTGCCATATTGCATAGCAGGAAAAACTCCTTCGCATCTTTTTTCGCCACAAGGATCGGTTCCGTCATAGGTTGATATTTCCTCTTATTGTTTCTACGATAATTTACTTCAAAACGCGCACGTAAGCAACAAAGCCGTATTCTCCTCCAGCTTTTTTCTTATTTCGTGTATTTCGTGGACAAATCTTCTTTACCGTTCCACCAACAAAAAAAAGTTTGTAATCCAGCGCGGACAGAAAAATCTATCCACCAAACAAATCAAATAAATCAAATAAAACGCCCAAAATGTCTGTGCAGAAGCTTCCTAAATGCGCTCTCATTCGTTTCTTTTCCTCTTAAATCGCGGCAGACTTTTCTTCCGTATGAGGCGTATCGACATTAAACATCCAGTTTATGCCGAATTTGTCAGTCAGCATACCGAATCTCTCTGCCCAAAATGTCTTCTCCATCGGCATAGTGACTTTGCCGCCTTCGGACATTTTGTTGAACATCGATTCGGTTTTTGCAATGTCGTCGGAGCCCAAAGCCAGATGGATATTGCTCCCAACACTTGCGGGCTGATCCGGCATACTATCGGCAGCCATTATTTGCGTATCGCCGATTTTCAGCGTACAGTGCATTATTTTGTCATTCATTCCTTCCGCGGCCATCGGCGAATCACCGTAAGTCTGCGAATATAGGATTTCGCCGTCCATGCAGTCTTTATAATAATTTATTGCTTCCTCGCAATTTCCGGGAAACATAAGATAAGGTTGAACTCCGAACATAATTTTTCTCCTTTTAAAGTTCTTCGCGAAATATTAACATCCTGTTGTAACCGGAGATATCATTATCAGTTTTTATGTTGAGATTCCCGCTTAACAGGCTGCTTTTTAGCTGTCTTTCCGCGTTTCGCGGCCTATATAGCCACGTCGTTTACGGCATGTTCGGCGTCGATCAATAATCCAAAGGGCGTTTTAACGTCCTTTTTCCTTGGCTTAAGCCACTCGATCGAAGCCCGTTGAAACGGGCTAGCCCTAAATTCGCAATCCTACCACGAGCTAAAGCACGTGGCTATTGGCCCTTCGGGAAAGCCTCGGCAGACGAGGCTGAAATCAAACGCCAAACAAACCTGGGTATTACCAGTCAGTCACTCCAAAATTTACTCCGTTTGATTTAGCACTTCTCGTATTTCCAATGCCGCGCCTTGCCTTCGGCTAATTGTTCGATTGTTGTGGTCAGGCGTTTTTCCCGGGTCGCTTCGGTTTTGGCCTCATTTATCCACTCGATGTAGTCTTTCTTTTTGGAATAAGGAAATTCGTCGAAGGTTTTCCGGGCGGCCGCGTTTTTTGCCAAGGCAGCATCCATGACTTCCGGCACGGCCAATTCCTTTTTCTCTTTCGAAACGGGAGTACGTTTTACTTTAATGCCGTCTTGATTAAGTTTTATGGCCTGATGGATGAGGGCAACAATAATTTTATCATCCGGCAATTCGGCAATGGACGTAATTCGCCCAAAGCTTCCCATCGCGGTTTTTTCTGCCGGAAATGCATTGGCTTCCATCAACGACTGCTTCCATAATCCGAACGCGCAATGCTGCTTGAACGATGCCATGTTGCACACGGTACCTTTGTGGTCGAAAAAAGGCATGCTCCATTTCATTGTTTCCACAATATCAGGGCAAGCTTTGTGGACAAGCGCCCGGATATGAAGCAGTATCGGCTGTGCAAATTCTGCCGAACGTTCGATATAGGCATCAATTCGCGGGTCTCTCGTCGGCATAAATATGGCCTCCTTTCGGTAAGAGTATTTTGTGAATGTATTTTTTTTTCTTTTGGAAATTTAAGTCTGCACGGCACAAAAGTCAAGAGATAGAACCCAATGTCTTTCTCAAAAGTTATTAAGCTCTTTTATCGACTTCTTTTTCCTGATCTTGTGCCTTTTGCGGTTATAATCTATTTCGGTTTTCTTTCCGAATCACCAGTTTCAACCCAGACCAGCGTTCATCGACCGCGCAAACCTTTACATCGACCAGACCAAGCGGAAACGCCGCTTCGCGCACCGTATCTTCCGTGATTTCGGTCGGCAGCTTTGCGGCCTTTTTGTACCACGAAACCCAGATCGCGCCGTTTTGTTTTATAAGATGCCTGTATTCAGAAAGTCCACGAAAAAGCTCATCTCGGCTGTTTGTAAAAAGATGAAGAATGTCGATCTCCCTCTGCGGCGACTTCAAAATCTCAACGCCAGATGGCAGTGGAGCCAATAGTTCTGCGTAATTACCGGGCGGATTAACGCCTAACACTATAGAGCCTTCTTCTATCCCCAATTTTTTGGCGAGCGGTGTCGCGGAATATCCTGTTGTCATCTTATTATCATCAAAACTTCCCGCTCCCTAGCTCCGTCAAATTCGCAAAGGTAAATTCCCTGCCATCTCCCGAGCATAAGCTTGCCGCCGGCAAAAGGAACCGTTACGCTCGAACCGACAAGGGACGATTTTATATGGGCGTCCGAATTATGCTCGAAGTGTTTAAAATCTTCGTAATATTGCGGAATCAGCTTTCGCAAAAATCCGAGCATATCGCTTTTCACGTCCGGATCGGCATTTTCGTTGATCGTCAACCCGCATGTCGTATGCCGCGTAAAAAGAACGCAAATGCCTTCGGTTTGCCCGTTTCCCGTCAAAAATTTTTCGGCCTCACGGGTGATTTCGATCATTTCTTCACGGGTTGTGGATTTGATTCTGATTGTTTCCATATCGATGACTGGAGCGCAAGCGTCCCGCTTGCATGAGCGTTGCCTCGACGCGAAAAAGACGGTAACGATCAAAAAGGCTAAAATGAAGTGCAGTTACACTACTTTAGCAGCGTGGCAAGCCTGAAGCTTGCGCTCCAGTCTAATATAACAAAGTTTCCTCCACTAACTGTCCGCGATTACTCCTGGAGGCGCAATTATTGGTAAACTCTTTCTATGAAATTCCAACAATCAGGAGTCCTATTAATGAAACGAATCAAATACCGCCCGTTTTGCATACTCGCATTCTTAATTACGCTGAATATTGCCGCCTTCGGACAGAAAAAATTCGAGGGCTACTCGCTTATTCTCGAGGCTGACAACAGCAGCGCGTGCGCGATCCGCTTTCTCCCGGCGGAAAACGACGGCCGCTCGGTGCAGGTATTTCTTGCAGGCACGAATCAACAAACACCGGCGACCGGCTTGACGGGCTGCGACAATGCCGTAGTTCAGGGCAATCGTGCGTCTATAAACGAATATGCGAAATGGTGTTTTCAGGGCCAGGAGAATCTTTACGATATAAAATTAAGCAACGGCACCACATATCTCTGGTATCCGCTGGACAAAAACGCCGGAACTTATAACGTGGAAGATTTTCGTCCTGTTATGCGCACCTCCGGATCAGCGCCGCAGTATGTCTTCAGTACACCGGCGGACTATACAGCGACAATACGAAACGCTCTCGCGTTCATTGCTTCCAGGCAAGGCGGAACGCTTTATTTTCCTGACGGTGACTACATAGTCGGCACTACCGACGGGAACACCCGAGACCCGCGTTATGAGGCGATCACGCTGCCGTGGGGCACAAATATTGTCGGTGCCAGCTCGAATTATTCGATTCCGACGACAAATCTGCCGATGAGAAAAAGCGCCACTCGGATCCGGCTCAGACATCCCAACCAGACCATCTTCCGCATCGGCGGATGCACGAACGAAGTTACGGTGCGCAGCATCGAACTCCTCGGCAACTCGGCGCTTTTCGGTGAGGCGCCTCGAAACTCGACCGGCAATTACGGGATCGAGGCACTGGGCAAATGGTCAATCGACCCCGTAACTAAAGAGCGTACGGCAAATCAAAGCCAGTTTTTCAGATTCGAAAACGTGGTTTTCCAGAATCTCGATACTGGCATAATTGTCCGCAACGCAAATTGGGCAAACTGCGACAACGCCACTCAAATGTGCAATCAGTGGCAGTTCGATAATGTGCGGGTCGACCACAGTTTTTTTATAAACAACAAGACGGGAATTTTTATCGATACGTTCAATACCGATTGGAAGATCACTAATTCACAGTTCAATTACCTGGAGGCAATCGCTCCGGGCATCGGAATACACATAAGGCGAGGCGCTGCTATTCTTATCGATCAGACGTTCGGCGGCGGCTACAACGAAGACACTTTGAGAGGCGGCACGTTTCTTTACATCGATTCTGTCGGCTCGATCACCGTACTCAGCTCGTCTTCGGAGCGAAGCCGGCGAAGTATTTATACGGCCGCTGCAAGCTCCGCGACTTCGCAAATGATGACTGTAATCGGAAGCGTATTCGGCGATAAGATCGAGCTTAACGGGCGGATGAACTATATTTCGACCGGCAATCATTATTTCGCAAAAACTATCCAGGCGGAACCGAATGTGACGATAACCTCGACCGGCGATCGGTTTTGTTATGATCCGCTCACCTTCGGCGGGTATTGCAAGGACGCGGCCGGCAAGCCTGTTAGCCAACCCGGTTTTGACCGGGGAAGGGTAATGTTTCGAACAGGCCGGCTTCCCGAAGGCGCAGGTGAAAACCGCATAGGCAGACAGCCTAATTTCTTCGGTTACGACGTAGAGATCGGAGATGGATTTTTGCAATTCGACCCGAATATTTCATTCCGTGACATCATCGCTTTCACAACTCCCGGCGAAGGTGGCCCAAGAGTGAAAGATGGGGCATTTGTGTACTGCAAAGACTGCCGGAAGAACACTTCGGGTATATGCACACAGGGACAGCCGGGCACGGACGGAGCGTTTGCGAAACGGATAAACGGTCAGTGGCGGTGCGACTAAGTATTTCACGACACAGACACGGAAGCGAGAGTGTTTCTCTGTGCAAAACCCTTCTAAAACGAACTGGGCAATCCAAATCCTGCTTTTGATTGCGTCTTGATAATGCTTCAGCGAAATATCACTCGAAGCAATATTTTGCCCCACGTTATTTGTTTAATTGTTGCAAGTATTTGATAATCAATAGTTTTGACACCTGGTAGACTTTTAGGTAAAGTTGCATCCCAATTTAACGAGGTAATATATAAAGTTTGTTTCTGAGGATTTGGGAAACAAAGAATAAAAACACATGAACAGTTACGTAATTTATTTAGCGCCGGCTTTAGGGATTTTAGGATTGCTGGTAATGGCTTTTAAATCGGCTTGGGTTAGTAAGCAAGATGCCGGTGATCCGAACATGCAGGAACTTGCTGGCCATATTGCCGACGGAGCAATGGCATTTTTGAAAGCCGAATGGAAGGTACTCAGCATATTCGTTTTTTTTACTGCAATATTATTGGCCTATTCCGG
>JACDAY010000022.1 GCA_013695195.1 Blastocatellia bacterium
GTTGACGGTTTGGCATTGGCGGAAACCACGCCGGGTCCGCTGATTATGGTGTTGCAGTTCGTCGGCTTTATGGCAGGTTGGAATAATCCCGAAGGTATGAGCCAAACGGCAAGCGCGATAACGGGCGCACTCCTTACCACCTACGTTACGTTTCTTCCGTGTTTCATCTTTATCTTTCTGGGCGCGCCCTACATTGAAATCTTGCGCGGCAATAAAAATCTGACGGGCGCATTGTCCGGCGTAACGGCGGCTGTTGTCGGCGTAGTTCTAAATCTAGCGTTAGTTTTTGGCGCGGCGGTTATCTTTCCAAACGGGTTGACTGACAATGTAAATTGGTTCGCCGGAGTTATCAGCCTCGCCGCTTTCGTAGCACTCTATCGTTTTAAAGCAGATGTTTTATTAGTAGTGTTAGCTGGCGGTTTGATTGGTCTATTACGGATGATTCTCTTTGGCTAAGATAACTGGTTTCAATAACACGCCGCCCAACAAATCATTGGACGTGAGGCAAAAACAACTTCTCTTTAAAATCTTGCCTGTTTAACTCGGAGTTGCGCGTATTCGGTTTCGCCCGCGTCAATTCAATCGTTATGCCGCTTCACCGTGTGATGTAAATATGTGCGGAAACTAAAGGGGAAAAAGATGAAATTGCTGCTACTCGCAACTGTCGCTACCTGTGTCTTAACCGGCTCGGTGTTAGGACAGGAGGCGAAACGAAATGATGCACTTGAACAATCAATCAGGAAGCTTGAGCTTGCCGAAAGCGATGCCGTAGTGCGTAGTGACGTGGCAGCTTTAGAAAAACTTTGGGCGGAAGATTTCACCGTCAACAACCCCAACAACCAAGTATCCAAGGGGAGAAAGGAAGTCATAGCGCGAGTCCGCTCTGGTTTACTCAACTATTCTTCATTCGTTCGAGAGATTGAGTCGGTCGGATTTTATGGGGACACTGTCATCGTGATGGGGCTGGAAACGATTGTTCCAAGCGGTACTTCCGCCGATGCAGGAAAAACTATTCGCCGCCGCTATACAAATATCTGGATGAAGAAAAAGGGTAAATGGCTTCTGACTGCGCGACACGCTAACGTCATCTGCCAAAGTTGAATGGCATCTGTTTTTTAATCACGGGCGGCATAACAATTCAATGGACGTTAGGGCGAAACAGCGACTTTCTTATATTAGTTGTCTGTTTTCCCTCAACTTGTGTGGTGGCGGTTTCGCCGCACGTCATCTCAACCGTTGGACGGCTAATCATATGACCCAAACAAACGAAGTTGGTCGGCTTACGGCAATGGGTTTCGCTCCGTTCGGAGAATGGGCCGCACAGGATGCTCAGTTGGTGCTCAAACTCACCGCATGTGCAAATGCACGGCGACTTTTATATCGCGTTACGTCGTTACTCGGAGGTTATCCGATTATTAATCAAGTGTAGATTCGAGCAGGTTTGGAATACGCGGCAGGTTGGCTTAATTTTTTCGCAATATCTCGATTATCGGCGCATTTTTTTTCTCGCTTGTCGCGAAAACGGAATTTCCATCCGAGCTGTAGCTGATCGCTTCGCCCTGTTTGCGGTCGCCTATGTTCACAACTACCGATTTTTGTTTCCAGATATCGTCAAAGCTGCCGGCGCCCAAAGGCAAAGTAAATTCGTACCCGGCCGAATAATCGCAGAGGATCATACGTAAGCCGTCCGGTGAGATCGATCCGCCGGTCAGCAGGCCGTTTGGAACGGCGGGCAGCGCCAGATCGGATAATTTGTCGGCTTTCAACAAAGCTTCGCTCGCGAAAACGGGTTTTAGCTTATAAACGGCGGAGGCCTCACGGGAGCCTTTTGTCAGCACATAGATATCACCGGATTTCGGTTCTACCATCAGAGTTTCGGCGTCGTGCGGCGTATCGGAATAACGAAATCTCATAAGTTGCGCAGCTTCAGTCTGGAGCGGACTTTTTCGAGTCGAGCTTTTATTTTCTGCTGAAACGTCCGGCTCCAAAACGCGGTAAATTTTATGTTCCGTACGCTCTAGCTTGTTCGTATTCCCGATATCGCCGATGTAGAGAAAACATGTTCCATTGCCGTCCTTAAAGGCGGCGATATCTTCCCAATCCGTGTTTTCTGCGTTTTTAACCTTCCACGTGCCGAGATGAGCGCCTTTGGAATTCATTGCAAAAATATAGGCTCCGTCGCCCGAATCGTTATGCGTCCATAGGACATCCGCCCGGCATCTTGACGCGGCAAGGCCGCTGCTCTCGGTTATCTCAGGCGACTCGATTTTGCCGACGATCTTCGGCGTTTCATACGGCGATTTCGCCTGATCGAACGAACGGGTGCTGTGGTCGTTCGACGACATATAATTGCAAGCAGTTGACGCCGCACAACCAACGGTCAAAATGACAAAGGCGCAAAATTTCGCTATAGTTCCGTTCAGCATACTTCTTTGTTATTAAATAATAACGCATCACCCTGGCAGAAGTTCAAAACATTGTGAACGATTTGATCGTACTGCTTTTAGGTTTAACGGATGATTGTTGGAACAGAATGGCTGATCGAAGCCGAAGGCTGTAATCAGGATAAGCTGCGCGACGAAACAGCCCTGCGCGGTATTTTTGCGCGGATCATCGAAGATCTGGGCCTGAAGGTCATAGGTTCCGTCTGGCACAAGTTCGATGGCGAAGGCGGCGTGACAGGAATGACGGCGCTTACCGAATCTCATCTCGCCTGCCATACCTATCCCGAACACGGAATAGCTACGTTCAACTTGTACTGCTGCCGAATGCGGCCGGAATGGAATTGGAAAGAAAACTTGCGAGCTGCGCTTGGAGCAGAAACTGTGCAGGTAACAAGAATTGAACGCGGAAGCAAGATATTCTATTCCCCCGATCCGAAATCCGAAATCCGAAATCCAAAATCGAAAACGGCCGGAGGTGACGCTTGAGCGTTCTTCAGGCAAGCTGCCCGAACTGCGCGGGGCCGATCGAATTTAAGGCCGGCTCAACGATAGTGCTTGTCTGCCCATTTTGCCGTTCGGCGGTTGTAAGGAACGACCGTGCTTTGGAGGATTTGGGAAAGGTTACCGATATTGCCGAATCGGAATCGCCGCTCAAGCTCGGACAAAAAGGCTCTTACAACGGAAACCGTTTTGAGCTTTCTGGGCGAGCACAGCTTCGGCACGAGATGGGCGGGTTTTGGGACGAATGGTACGCGACGTTTTCGAACGGCTGGGTCGGCTGGCTTGCCGAAGCTCAGGGCAAATTTTATCTAACATTTTATCAGCCGATACCGGACGGAAAAGTTTTACCGCCGTTCGATCAACTGCAAATCGGCCAAACGGTGCAGGAAACTCCGGGATCGTCGCCAATGATTGTAACGGAAAAGGGCACAGCGACTGCGGTTGCGGCCGACGGGGAAATACCATATAGATTAACGCCAAACGAGCAAAGTCATTATGCCGATCTTTCCGGACGAGAGAATGCGTTCGGAACAATCGATTACAGCAACGAACCGCCGTGGCTTTTCGTCGGAAATCAGGTTTCGCTGGATGAGATCGGTCTTGGAGACGCTCGCCCCGCCCAGCGTGAAACCCGCCGAGTTTCGACCGCGGCGATGGGCTGCCCGAATTGCGGCGGCCCGCTGGCCCTGGCCGCGCCGGACAAAAGCGAACGCGTTACCTGCCCGAACTGCAACTCGCTGCTCGATGTAAACCAGGGCAATCTTTCCTACCTGCACGCTTTGAATCCGTCGCCGTCCCCGCACGGGTTTGTTCTGGCGGTCGGTGCGGAAGGAACGTTTAAGGATGGCGTAAAGTTAAAAACTATCGGCGCGGTCGTGCGAAGCGTAACTATTGACGGCATCCAGTATTTCTGGCACGAATATTTGCTTTATAATCCAGCGATCGGTTTCCGTTGGCTCGTGCATTCTGATAATCACTGGAACTATGTAGAGTCGATAAACGCCGCGGAGATTGAGGCGGCCGGCAACGGCGTTTCGATATCTTCTATGCCGAACGCCGTGAGATTTAACGGCGAAACTTATAAGATATTCCAGGATGCAGCGGCTGTTGTCGAATATGTAAAGGGCGAATTTTACTGGCGCGTCGAACAGGGCGAGACCGTTCGTGCGGTCGATTATGTGGCGGCGCCGGTGATGCTTTCGCAGGAAATTACCGAGAGCGAGATGAACTGGTCGGCCGGCGTCTATATGACGAACGCCGAGGTCGAGAAAGCGTTTGGCGTTTCCGGCCTGCCCAAACCGTGGTCGGTCGCCCCGAATCAGCCGTTTACCGGCAGTTTTTATTATACGTGGGGATTGTTGCCGCTTGGTTTACTATTCTTCGTCGCGATTTTTATGATTCCGTTCAGTGGGCTGTCAAGCACCATACTGTCGCAACAGATCGTCCTGCCGGCAATGGTGAATCCGACTACTCCGCAGGCGGCTTTTAGTCAGCCGTTTGACCTGAAGGGCAGCCGCAACGTGAAGATCACGGCCTCGGCCCCGGTTAATAATTCCTTTGCGGATCTGGACGTAGATTTGGTGAATGAACAAAGCCAGGAGGTCGAATCGGTGAATGTACCGATCGAATATTATACCGGCACGGACAGCGACGGTAGCTGGACAGAAGGAGGGCAATCGCAGGACGCGACTCTTTCGTCTCTGCCGGCTGGAAAATACACTTTGCGAGTGGAGGGCACATGGCAAAATTCGACGCAGCCGATGCCGATCTCCGTTAAAGTTGAGCAAAATGTCGTTCGCGGCGTAAATTTTATTTGTGCACTGGTTGTATTGTTGATCGTTCCGGTTTTAAGCCTGATTAGAAAACTCTCGTTCGAATCGCGAAAGTGGAAAGACAGTATGTTTACAACGAGTTCGTCGGATGATTCGGGGGAATGACTGGATCGCAAGCGTCCCGCTTGCAAGATTGCGAAGCAATCTCAAACTTTGATGATTATGCAAAGTTGAATATACCTTACACTTTTGTGAACGCTGGTGCGTTCATTGCAAGCGGGACGCTTGCGTTCCAGTCGTTATAAATTTATGTTAAAAAAACTTTATTTGATTGTTGGTCTCGGCGTGGTATTGCTTTACGCGTCGGGCGCCTGGTTTGGCTGGGAGCTTGCTAATTCCGGGAGCAGATCGAGGCTTGGAGTGCCGTTCATTTACACAGGCTTTCGTGGAGGAAAATAAATGCTGAATCTTATTAATCCGGGCGCATTGGCGTTCGTCGTCAAACTCGATC
Source organism: Blastocatellia bacterium (assembly GCA_013695195.1). GTDB lineage: Bacteria > Acidobacteriota > Blastocatellia > Pyrinomonadales > Pyrinomonadaceae > OLB17. The sequence goes on from JACDAY010000022.1 coordinate 5,229, forward strand.
AGTTACTGGAAGTTTTGGTAGCGACGCTAATATTTGTTTTTATCGGGCTAATGTTTTTCGCCGTCGCCTACGGTATTCTGAGCAAGCTTTTTCATATTAACAAAGAGATCGAAGAGGACCAGAACACGGCTTTGGGTATTGTCGTCGGTTCCATCATGATCGGAATCGCGATCATAATCGCGGCGGCTATACACGGCTGATTTTCAAAGGATAAAGATTAAAGGCGAAAGGATAGGGTAAGAATTGCTTTTCACCATTTATCCTTAACCTTTGAGCCTTTATCCTTTAAAATGAAGCGCACTCCACTTCTTTTCCTAAATGTCATCATAATCGCTACCTGTGGCCTGATATACGAGCTGCTCGCCGGAACTCTTTCGAGCTATGTTCTCGGCGATTCGGTCACGCAATTTTCGCTAATTATCGGCATATATCTTTTCGCAATGGGTGTCGGGTCGTGGGCTTCGAGGTATATAGACAGGAATATTGCCGAAAAATTTGTCGATATCGAGCTTGCGGTTGCCGTAATCGGCGGATTTTCGGCGCCGCTGCTTTTTCTAACGTTTGCAAACCTATCGTATTTCGGGATCGTGCTTTACAGCATGGTTTTTATTATCGGCACGCTCGTAGGCCTGGAAATCCCGCTGCTGATGCGGATCTTAAAAGACGAGCTCGATTTCAAAGACCTTGTCTCAAAAGTCCTGGCGCTTGATTATATCGGCGCCCTTGCGGCGTCGCTGCTATTTCCGATATTTCTCGTCCCAAAACTAGGCTTAAATCGCACTTCGCTGCTCTTTGGAATGTTGAATGCGGCCGTCGGCATTTGGGGAACATGGCTGCTCGAACCTCTGATAAAACGAAATATAAATATTCTTCGGGTAAAGGGGTTTGTAATATTGGCTTTGCTGTTTATAGCCTTTATCAAAGCCGACAGTCTGACGACGCTGGCCGAAGACAATCTCTTCACGGACAATATTATTTATGCAAAAAGCTCGCCTTATCAGCGGATCGTTGTAACAAAGGGCAAAACGGGACACGCTCTGTTTTTAAACGGCAATCTGCAATTCAATTCCTTTGACGAATACCGGTATCACGAGGCCCTTGTGCATCCGGCGTTTGCCGCTTTTGGCGAAAACCCAAAGCGCATTCTCGTACTAGGCGGCGGCGACGGATTGGCACTGCGGGAAATTTTGAAATACAAATCGGTCGAAAATGTGACGCTTGTCGATCTTGATCCTGGAATGACAGAATTGTCGAAAGCTCTGCCTGCGCTCGCGGAACTAAACCGGAACGCTTATGACGATCCGCGCGTTTCAGTGACAAATGCCGATGCATTCTTCTGGCTTGATAACAACACGCTCGAGCCTTTTGATATCGCCATCGTCGATTTTCCGGACCCGAATAATTTCGCGCTCGGAAAGTTGTACACGACACGTTTTTACAAACTTCTAAAATCGAAATTAAAACCGGATTCGGCGATCGTTATTCAATGCACATCACCGCTTATCGCGCGAAAATCATATTGGTCTATCATAAAAACGCTCGAAGCCGTTGGCTTTATCGTCAAACCGTATCAAACTACCGTTCCAAGCTTTGGCGTTTGGGGCTACGCACTTGCAAAACTTCAGCCGTTTGAAACTCCATCCAAACCGCCTGCGAATATTGATCTGAAATTTTTGAACGATAATTCGTTTGCTTCGATGTTCGATTTTCCGTCGGATACAACACTTCCTCTCGAAGAGATTGAAATAAACCGGCTGGACAACCAGGCTTTGGTTAGGTATTACGAGATGGAATGGAGACGATTTGAATAATTTTTGTCTTCGGAATAACTGATAAGTGATAGCTGAAAACTGATAATTATGAGTGACATTTTGCTGGAGAAATCATACAAGTTTGCGCTGCGGATCGTGAAACTCAGTCAATTTTTGAATGACGAAAAGTGTGAATTTGTCCTGTCAAAGAAAGTGCTGGATTCGGGCACAAATATCGGTATTTGATCGAGGAGGGCAAGCAGGGCGAGAACCGCGCCGATTTTTTGCAGAAATACTCCGTTGCGAATAAAGAAGCCTTCAAAACCACTTTCTCCTTAGGCTGTTGCGGGATGGAGAGTTTATCAGTGAAAAGCAAGCTGAATCGCTTCTCGATGATTGCGAAGAGCTGCAAAAATTGCTCATTGCTTCTCTTAAAACGACGCGGAAATCCGAATAAATTATCAGTTATTAGTTCTCACTTATCAGTTATTCCGAATGTATCTAACCCGGAGAGAAATTCTAGCCGCATTTCTTGGAACCCCATTTGCACTGGCAGCTTGTAGTGATAACACCTCACGCGAGTTTCCCGACGGCGAAATAGTCGGTACAAATGTCAACCTCGGACATATATTAAGAGAAAATCGAAATTTCGAAGTTCCCGCGGGTAATTGGCAAACGGTAAAGGTTGCGATTATCGGCGCTGGAATCGCGGGACTTTCGGCCGGATGGAAATTTGCGAGAGAAGGGTTTAATGACTTTGTTCTTTTAGAATTGGAAAAAGAGATCGGCGGGACATCGCAAAGCAGTGTCGGAAATCCGGTTGGCTATCCGTGGGGAGCTCATTACCTGCCAGTGCCGTTTCCGGAGAATGCGGAGCTTGTTTCCCTGCTGGATGAAATGTCATTAACCGAGGGGCGACGAGCGAGCGGTGAGATACTAATAAGGGAAGAATTTTTATGCCGCGATCCGGAAGAACGCGTTTTTTACAAAGGCCGCTGGTATGACGGTTTGTATTTGCACGTCGGTGAAAGCGATGAAGATAAGCGGCAGATTGACCAGTTTCAAAAGGGAATCGATCGTTGGGTAAGCTGGCGTGGGAACGATGGAAAGCGGGCTTTTGCGGTGCCGGTTGCGAACTGCTCGACCGACGCTCAGGCAACTGCTCTCGACAAGATATCATTCGCCGAATGGCTGCGGCAGCTAGACTTCACGTCCGAGCGGTTACTTTGGTATTGCGATTATGCGTGTCGCGACGATTACGGTCTAAAACTCGATCAAACATCCGCATGGGCCGGATTATTTTACTTTTGCTCGCGTGTGCGGAAAAGCGGAGATGAATCGCAGGCGTTCATCACATTTCCCGAAGGCAACGGACGATTTGTAAACCACTTCCTTGAAAAGGTTCGGGAAAAAGTGCGGCGGGATCATGCGGTAGTTTCAATAATTCCGAATGAAAAGGGAGTCGATGTAGTTTGTTTGAACGAAAATGAATTACGCGGCTTTCATTGCGAAAAAGTTATTTTTGCATCGCCGATATTTACGGCACCGTATGTGATTCGTGGGTTCAACGAAAATCCGGCGTTTGCAGCAGGCGAATTTCAGCACAACGCTTGGTTTGTCGCCAATCTGTTTTTGAAGGATCGGCCCAAACCGCGATTTGCAAAGGATTTTCCGCTTTCTTGGGACAATGTTTTGTACGAAAGCCCTTCGCTGGGGTATGTCAACGCGACGCACCAAAAGGGAATCGATTATGGCGCAACAGTTTGGACGTATTACTACCCGATGTGCGCGGAGGAAAAAGGTCGGACGAAGCTTTTTAACTACGAATGGCGCGAGCTGGCAGATGTTTGCCTGACCGACCTCGCCCGCGCTCATCCTGACATTTACGAACTTACGACGAGAATCGATATAATGCGTTGGGGCCACGCAATGATCTCGCCACGGCCCGATTTTATTTGGAGCGGAGTTCGTGAAAAAGCGATGCGGCCATATCGAAACATTCATTTCGCACACACAGACCTAAGCGGCATTCCGCTTTTTGAAGAAGCGTTTTATCATGGTCTCCGTGCAGCTGGCGAGATAATGCGATGAGTGGCAGAAACACGGTCGGCAGGGAGTGTGCAATAATCCACTAATTAGCTAAGCGGTTTTGGCACCCTTGCTACCGCGCGGGTTCTGCCTCATTGCCATTTTACGGTTATCCGATAATAGCAGACTTACAATAAGCTCCCCGGATTATAGATCCTCCAATTTTTAGGTTTTAGAAAAAATGTCGTCTGAAAAGCTATTACGCTCTAGATATGGCTTTGGTTGCGCTTGACGCGGGAAAAGTTTCTTAACCGATAAAATCAGTCCGTTCCCTGGACCGCAGGCACCCTTGCCTGCAAGATTGCTTCCGGCAATCTAAAAGTGCAAATCGCTTTGACAATTAGCGCGCCATGCACGCTGGCAGGCAAGGGTGCCTGCGGTCCAAGCGGCATGTTAACCGCGTTCCAGTTTTTTTAGATTTTCAGCCGCAGCTTCCAGTGTTTCATCTTTTTTGCAGAAGCAAAATCGCACCATCTGCGAGCCTAAACTCTTGTCGTGATAAAACGACGAGCCCGGAACTACCGCAACGCCGATCTCTCGAATGAGATGTTTTGTGAACTCGACGTCATTCGGAAAACCGAAATCGGAGATGTCGCACATTACATAATAGGCACCTTCCGGCATATCGCATTTAAAACCGGCGTTTTGCAGAACCGGCACGATAAAATCTCTTTTCTTTTGATATTCGCGTTGGAGATCGTCGTAATAAAGCGGCGGCAGGCTCAGAGCGTACGCACCCGCGTGCTGCAGCGGATTTGCCGCACCGACCGTCAGGAAATCGTGCACTTTTCGGATAGCCGACGTAATATCCGGCGGAGCTATACAATAACCGACGCGCCAGCCGGTAACAGAATAAGTCTTCGAAAGCGAGTTTACGACAACCGTGCGGTCGCGCATTCCATCAATATTCGCCATGCAGATATGAGCGGTTGTCAGTGGTCTGTGGTCAGTAGGCAGTTGGGAATCTTCGGATCGACTCTGAACTCGGAACTCCGAACTCTGAACTTCATTATAGATGATGTGCTCGTAGATCTCGTCAGTAAATGCAAGAGCGTCGTATTCTTTGCACAGATCGGCGATGAATTCGAGTTCTTCGCGTGAGAAAACCTTGCCGGTCGGGTTGTTCGGATTGCAGATGATGATTGCTTTGGTCTTTTCGTTAAACGCAGCCCGTAGTTCTTCTCTGTCGAAGACAAAACCGCTTGCGGTGTTATAAAGCGGGACGTGCCGCGGCGTCGCATCCGACAGGATCGCATCAGGCGCGTAATTCTCGTAAAACGGTTCGAAAACTATAACTTCTTCGCCGACATCGACCGTTGCCATCATCGCCGCGATCATCCCTTCGGTCGAGCCGCACGTGACAGTGATCTCGGTTTCCGGATCGATATCTATTCCAAGAAACCACTTTGTTTTCGCCGCAATCGCATCGCGAAAACTCTTCACGCCCCACGTGATCGCATACTGGTTATGGTCAGCGGCGATAGCCTCCATCGCCTTTTGCTTTATGTCTTCAGGCGCGGCAAAATCGGGAAAGCCCTGGCCTAGATTCACAGCTCCGTATTTCAAAGCCTCACGCGTCATCTCTCGGATGACCGATTCGGTAAAGCTCGCCGCCTTTTGGGAGATTCGGTTTTTTGAGATCTTTGGTTGGATCATGCTTGATACACAATTAATTCTTTTTGTCGTCCAGAATTAACTATGGTCCATCTCGGCAAAAGTTGGAAGCGCTAAAAGATGCGGGGCGGAAAGCATTTTCTAAATGATCACTTCTCTGCCAATCCAAATTTCGAAGGCGTCGGAAACAATATCTCGCCTTCCTTAAGTTTTTCGATTTTCAAGCCTTTTTCGTCGACGATTACGGTCGCTTCTGGAAGAAATTCGTTGAACAGTTGGCGTATCCGAGTATCGTCGGTCTGTTCGACGGCCTTTTGAAAACCGTTCAGCATGCGCGAAACGTCTTCTTTTCCATAAGTTGCAATTTTGCCTATAAAGATCTGCGGGTGATGTGTTTTAACAAGATGTTCTCCGGTGATTTCCAGTTCCTCAAACAGCTTTTCGCCCTGCCTTGCGCCGGTGAAAACTATGTCGATGTCTTCGTAAGGGGTCAAACCGGACAGGCGGATCATATCCTCGGCGAGGTCGAGGATTTTGATCGGCTGGCCCATATCGAGAATAAAAATCTCACCTCCTTTGCCTAGCGCACCTGCCTGGAGAACAAGCTGCGAAGCTTCGGGAATTGTCATAAAGTACCGCGTCATTTTCTTATCCGTTACTGTGATCGCCTTACCTTTTCGTATTTGTTCGCTGAATATCGGGACGACCGAACCGGCGGAGCCTAACACGTTCCCGAAACGCACAGCCATGTAATTCGTTATGTAAACCTGGTTCAGCTCCTGCACGACAATCTCGGCGATCCGTTTGGACGCTCCCATTACGGAAGACGGGTTGACGGCCTTATCAGTGGAGATCAAAACAAAATCGCCCGTGCCGCTTTCGCCGGCAATTTTGCCAAGCGTTTTGGTCGCAAAAATATTGTTTTTTATCGCCTCAGCCGGGTTCGTTTCCATTAGCGGAACGTGTTTGTGAGCCGCCGCGTGAAAAATTACATCCGGTTTGAGACTCTCGAAAATCTCGCGCATTCGGGGCCCGTCGCCGACGTCTGCTATAAGCGGAACGTATTCTACGCCCGATTGATCCGCCGATAGTTCCTGAACTATGTTAAACAGGAAAAACTCTGCCCGCTCGACCAATAGGATCGATTTCGGCTGATAACCTATTATCTGACGAACCAGTTCGGAACCGATAGAGCCGCCGGCGCCCGTAACCATTACGATCTTACCCGTAAGAAAATCGTGGAGGTTTTTATTATCCAGCCGGACCGGATCGCGGCCCAGTAGATCTTCGATCTGCACATCGCGGATGCGGCTGACCGATACGCGGCCGTGGGCGATCTCATTCAAACTCGGGATAATCTGCGCCTTGACGGGAATTGCGGTGCAGATATCCAGGATTCGTCGGATATCTTTGCCCTGAGCGTTATCTATGGCTAAGACGACCTGTTTGACGCGCAGCTCATCGACGAGGCGGGCCAGATCAAAAGTGGTGCCTAGGACCTTTATGCCGCTCACGCTGCCGCCTTTCTTTCGGGAATCGTCGTCGACAAAACCACGAATATCGAACTCCGCGTCCGCCCGGCCGCGAATTTCCTTGACGAGCGTCGCGCCCATTCTGCCCGCTCCGACCAGCAAAGCCGCTTTACGCTTTACGCGCCGCCGGCCGCTGAAAACCTTTTTGTTTTCGCCGATCTCATAGAAAAACCGGCGCAGAACACGCAATGCAAGCATGCCGCCGAAGCCAAGCCCCGTATCGATTAGAATTACAGAGATAGGTACCTGCCAGAGGTTAAAATACGTAAAGGTTAGAAAGAAACGAAGTGCAATTAGAATGACGCCGGAGATAAACGCCGCCTTTAAAAAGACTTTTAGATCTTCGATGCTGACGTATCGCCAAAGTATCGAATACGCCCCGGCAAGGAAAAGCGAGGAAAACTGGACAAGAATTACGAAAGGGAGTTGGCGGAGAGCGATATCACTGTAAAAGCTGACAAGTTGAACGTTTATGGCCGGCAGATACGCAAGGAAAAATGCCACGCAAAGAACCGCGATGTCGGCAAAAAACTGCGTCGGCCGACGCAAAAACCAAAGCTGTTCAGTTAAAGGATTTTGATTTTTCACATTCCCGTTCGATAAACACAAAAATTCCGGTCATTGAAATTACATCGGAAAACGAAGCGCTTGTCAATATAATGCCTGTAACCCGTGCTGCGAGTAACAACCAGGTTCGGACAACCTTTTAACCAAAAGTTTGAATCAAAAGCAGTTGTGCGTTATTCTTAACCGGGGAATTCTAACCAGAGGTTTTATATTATGTATTTTAAATTTTTGTTTATATTGGCCGCATCTTTTTGTCTTTTGCAGATTGCGGCGGCTCAGGGTATTCCGGTTGACGCCGATCTTCAAAAGGGTTATCTGCTCGGCCCCGGCGATGAGGTTACGGGAAAAGTATTGGGCGAATCACAGTTCGATTTCATCGCAACGGTCGATGAAGACGGCAGGATCGAGGTACCTTTTTTTGACAAACCAGTTATCGCCAAATGCCTCAGCGAGCGTGAGCTTCGCACGGACGTAACGAAGCTTCTGGCAAAATACCTGCGGAGTCCACAGATCAGCCTCCGCGTTACGGCGCGCAACAGCCGTCCGCCTGCGACCATTTATGGCGAGGTACGCACGCCGCAGCAAGTTGTATTAACGAGAAAAGCTACCTTACTGGAATTACTCTCATTTTCCGGCGGTGTTAACGAAGAGGCAGGCGGGATGATTCAGGTTTTTCGCACGCGGAAGCCGATCTGCACTGAAGCAGATATCGAAAACGATTGGCAAACCGACGCTGCCGGTGGGCTTGATGTGCCTTCGCGACTTTATAGTCTTAGCAGCCTTCGATTAGGCAAGGAAGAAGCGAATCCGGTTATTTATCCAGGTGACGTCGTAGTTGTACAAAAGGCCTCACCGGTTTATATCACAGGCGAGGTCATTACACCGCAGGGCATTTTTCTTAAAGAAGGCGGCCTGACGCTTTCAGAAGCAATAGCAAAGATCGGCGGCGTCAGGCGTGAGGCCAAAACCAAGGACATCAAAATATACCGGCTGAAATCTAATTCAAAGGACCGGGAAATTCTATCGGCCAATTACGATCTGATCAGAAAAGGCACGCAAAAAGATATTACGCTCGAGCCTTACGATATTATTGAAGTCGATAAGTCGAAGAAGAGCATCGCTCAGACAATACTGGAAATCGCTATCGGAACCGGAAAATCGGCAATTGGCGGTTTTGGAAATGCTTTACCGACGCGGGTTTTGTATTAGATATACTAACAGTCAGCCGAGAGCTATTCGGAGTCGGCGCTGTTATAGATCATGTCGATCACGTCTTTGTACTTATCATCCAAAACCCGTCGCTTGATTTTCAGGGTCGGCGTCAGTTCGCCGCCGCCGACCGTAAATTCATTTTCCAAAAGTACAATTTTCTTAACCTTTTCATAGCCGGAAAGCTCTCGTGTTGCCGCTTCTATCTGTCTTTTTAAAAGATTGATTATTCGCGGGCTTTTGCAGAATTCCCTGGGTGTTGATAAATTCAGCGACTTGATCTTTGCATAAGATTCGAGCTGCTCGAAATTGGGAACGATCAAAGCGGCGGCGAATTTGCGTCCGTTGCCGACGAGTACAGCCTGACTTACGAATCGTGACGATCTGATCATTTGTTCTATTGGCGACGGAGCGATGTATTTGCCGCCGGAAGTTTTAAATAGCTCTTTTTTTCGGTCAGTGATGGATAAAAACCCGTCGTTATCGAGATTACCGATATCGCCCGTTCTGAACCAACCGTCTTTGGTAAATGCTTCGCGCGTGGCGGCGTCTTTTTTATAATAACCGAGCATCACGCCTGGTCCGGAAACTTCTATTTCGCCGTCATCCGCAGTACGCACATACACATTACGGATCGGTTTGCCTACGGTTCCGAGTTTTACATCGAGAGAATTGTTGGATGTTATTACTGGTGAAGTCTCCGTCAGACCATAACCCTGCTTTATTGAAATTCCCGCTCCCGTAAAAATAAGGTAAATATCGTCAGGCAGCGCCGCTCCCCCGCAAATGCAGGAACGGAGCCTGCCGCCAAAGAAATCGCGAAGCTTGCCATACACGAGTTTGTCCGCGATAGCATGCCGGACGGCCAGTGAAAATGAAACAGGAGCGCGATGTTCGTTCTGCAGTGAATATGTTTTTGCCACTTCGATCGCCCAATCGAAGAACTTTTCCTTCATCCCGCCCGCTTGCGCGGCTTTAAGATTTGCTCGTGCATAGACTTTTTCGAAGATTCGCGGCACGGCCACAAATATCGTCGGACGAACTTCGAGAAGATTCTCCGGCACTTTTTCCACCGATTCGGCGTAATGCACGGCCATTCCATTCAGGATGTATAGATACATCGCCGACCGCTCGAAGATATGCGAGAGCGGCAACACAGAAAGCGGCACATCCGCCGTGGAAAAGATGAATTTTTCGCCCGCATCTATGACGTTAGAGATGATGTTTGAATGCGTCAGCATAACGCCTTTCGGCTCACCGGTCGTACCGCTTGTGTATATCAGCGTCGCGATATCACCGGGGTCTACCGCTTCGATCAGGTCTGCTAAAAGCCCCTGATTTAGCGATTTTAGTCGTTCACCGGCCGTTTCAAGTTCGTCGAGAGAGATCGCGTTTTTTGCATTAACGCCCGCAAGGTCGAAGAAAACTAGTTTTTGGATCGACCCGCAATCTGCGACAGCTTCCGCTACGCGTTCAAAAGCTGCATTATCCTGCAGGAAAATAACTTTTGCTTCGGAGTCTTTGATAATGTAACGGACGGAATTCGGAGCGAGCGTCGTATAGATCGGGACGTCAAGGACACCTGCAAATTGACAGCCGGCATCGGCCAACGTCCATTCGGGAGAATTTGCAGCCAAAATTGCCGCCTTATCACCTTTGCGAAATCCCAGCGAATAAAGCCCGAGAGCGATATTCCCGATTCGCTTTTTCATTTTCTCGGACGAGATCGGCGTCCATTCACCGTCTTTTTTGTAGTTTAACGCGTCGGCGCGAGGTTTTCGTACAGCGTGCAGGAACAATTCAGCAAGCGTTTTAGGCTCTTCGGGCAGTAACGGCGTGCCTCGGCCAATTATACTGCGCCTGTCGGCTTGTACATTTTCCGCAACTCCGGTCATTTCTGAAGCATGCCTCCAAAAAAGATTTTTAAAACCTCACCGGCCATCGGCGCAAGCGGATAAGATTTTTTTGAAAGTATCCAGTTTGTAACCATTTCATCCAGAGCGCCGTAAAGAATTTTCGAGCAGACAACCGGTTTCACGTCCTTGCGGAAAGCACCTGTTTCCTGTCCCTCCGCTATAGTTTTGCAAATGATGTCGAGATACTCGGCAAATCCGGCGGCCGAAAATTCCTGCATGAATTTCGTCGAACCGCGAAGCTCAACCTGAAAGACAATGGCCAGATCTCGGTCGGCGCCTAGTTTTTCGAGATGAAGCTCGGCAATGCGACGCAGCTTTGCTTCGGGGCAGGAAATCTTCGCCATTTCGCGGCGGCCTTCAGCGATAAATTCAGCCATCGCCCGGTCGAAGATTGAGTGCAGGATCTCGTCCTTGCTTTTAAAATACAGATAAACGGTCCCGTCGGCGATTCCGGCCTCGGCAGCGATGTCGGCGACCTTTGAATTGAAATAACCCTTGCCGGCAAAGACTTTTACGGCCGCGCGATGGATCGCTTCGCGTTTATCAATGACTACGGCCCTGACCGCAGTATTTGAGCCTTTATCGTCACGAGACATATGCATTATAAATTTTTTTTATTTAGAATTTTGGATTCCAAACTCCCACACTCCAATCCAATTATACAAAATCAGAAGAGTATGAATGAACATTCATTCAGCCAATTTTAGGCTATACCGGGAGAGGAAATAAATCAAGGAAAATCGGATTTTGATTATGGAAATATTAACAGGAAGCGCAGAAGAGGAGATTTACGAAGATAAGATGCAAATCAAAATCTAAAAACAGATCGAATGGCGGAGAGGACAGGACTCGAACCTGCAAGCGATCACTCGCGGTAGTTTTCAAGACTACTGCCTTACCAATTAGGCTACCTCTCCGCAGGGCCGCAAATTGCGGCGAATAAAAAATATAACCCAAAGATCAATTATAAACAATCTTTGCCAAGGCACAAAAAAGCCCGGCTGGGAGTAATCAGCCGGGTTAAGCGAGAGGAGGATTTACCTCTTGAAGAACTTAATCGGATGAGAGCATCCTTGAAATTTGCGATTCCAGATTTTCGGCTTTGTCCCATCCATTCGTACGCATTTCAATCGCACCCTTTTTGTTTATAACGAAATGGGCTGGAAACCCGATGTCGATATTGCCTTTGCCATCCTGGTCCGCGTATTTGAGGACAACTCCGAAACTATTCGGCAATATACTAAAATTGAACGGCGTTTTTCTCAGGTATGGTTCTACTTTGACCTGATTTTCCATCGTTAGTGCCAGAAACACTACGTCCTTACCACGGTATCTGTCTACCATTCGGTTCAGTTTCGGAATTTCACTATGACAAATTACGCATTTCGTAGACCAAAATGTTAGCACCACGATCTTCCCCTGCAGACCGCTCAAATTAAATTGTTGTCCGTCCAGCGATTCACCGGCAAAATCCGGAGCCGCCGAGCCCTTTGTGAGTTTCTGCTGGGCGAAAGCCGACGCAGCTATCATTAGCGACAAAATTAGAGCAGTTATAATTTTCATTGTTACTACGAATGGAAAAAGAAATCTACTTTGTGTTAAAGAAGGTTTAACACTCTCTAATTTATATAAACGCCTAATGTGGAATTTGTCCAGAAAAATGATTGGCTGAAATATAAGATAAGCAATTTTGCGGGATGATTGCAAAGGCTGCGGGGTATAAATTCAAAATAATCGAGAAAATACTGATCGGGAACAAGACAGGTTTACGTGCTAAACTTTTTTAATGCTTCTGGAATCGCTTGAAGTAGATAAATTCCGTAATCTAAGCGGCAAACTAGCATGCCGCCCGGGCCTGACTATTCTCACGGGAGACAACGGGCACGGGAAAACTAATTGGCTCGAGGCGATTCATATTCTCGCTACCACGCGTTCTTTCAGAACATCGAAATTGCAGGAGACAATCTGTTTCAACTCTGATACGGCAGTTATTCGCGGTATTGTTAAACAATCCGAGGACATTCACCGCGAGATGCGTGCGGTGCTGCAGGGCAATACAAAAAGTTTTACTGTAAACGAAAAAAAGGAAACGATTCAGCGGTATCTCGGGCAGCTGCACGCCGTGGTTTTTAATGCGGACGGGCTTGAGATCGTTCGCGGCCAGCCGGACCAAAGGCGCAGATTTCTGGATTCGGCGATAGTTTCCATATATCCGCCATTCGTGCAGACCCTTTTTGATTACAACCGTGTCATAAAGCAAAAGAATTCACTCCTGCAAACGGCGCGCGACGATGCTTATTCGATTGAAAAAACGGCTGAGCTTCTTGAACCATGGAACCAGCAGCTTGCGGCGTTGGCGGCTCGTGTCCATAGAGCAAGGGTACGTTATGTCGAAAGGCTTAATGAAGTGTTGGAGAAAAAGCTTTTTGGCCGCGAAGAAATAACGATCCGCCATTTATCGTCGCTCGAAGACAAAGGAGATCTGGCGGATTATGAAAACCTGATCGCCGAGCGTTTAAAAATTCGGGTACAGGCAGAATTGTTGTCCGGCTACGCCCTTGTCGGCACGCATCGAGACGACCTTGAGATTCTGTTCGACGGGCACGACCTCCGCAAATTCGGCTCCGCAGGACAGCAGCGAAGCGCGTTATTACTTTTGCAGCTTGCAAATCTGTCGGTCTA